>VGKN01000175.1 GCA_016867055.1 Candidatus Omnitrophota bacterium | reverse complement strand
AGGTCGGGACCCTCCTCATCCGGTGATTTGAACATATCTCTCGGTAATTTAAATGGATCCTTAATGCCCTCTGGCACATAACCCACATCTGTACTTTCTAAATCCTGAGGCTTCAGAATATCCTCAGCTTTTCCTCCTTGGCTTGAGGGAACCTTAGAGCTACTGGCCATCTTAAAGAATAAAAAACCTGCCAGTATAATCACCATAACCAATATGATTAAGACCTGCTTGTTTTGTTCAGATTTTCCCTCTGGCATATATTATCTACCTTCCTTTATTACAAGTGCACTTATTACAAGTTCTGCCTCTGCAACATTTGTCTTAATGTCATTTTTTACTTTTATACCATCTATCCTGATGAACCTATTGGTACTCTCTATCATCCCGATTAATATACCAAGTTCATGATAGGTGGCAAAAACCCTTATCCTTACAGCCACCTTTGTATATTTATCATATGTCTCGCTTGACATAGGTTCAAAGAATGTCAATCTTATATGTGCCTTGTCTGCTATCCCAACCACCCTATCCAACAACCATGATACATCACTTATGCGAGGTATCTTTGATTCATATGTTGCTAAAACCTCATCAAGTCTTCCCACCTCGTTTCTAAACTCGGTTTTTTTTATCTCCTGATTTAATTTGTCTGATTCTAACTTTTCCACTCTAAATATAAACTGTTTCCAGATGAAAAATGCAACTACAAACATTACTATACTTATAACTACAGTGGTATTCTGGTCTAATTTTAACTTAGACCTTAATTGGTCTAATCCCAATTTATCTAAGCCTATTTTTTTAAGACCGAGTTCCATAACTCTCCCTATTGTTTATTTGAGAATACAATCTTAAATTTCGTAGCGTCAGCGTAACCTATTTTAAATTTTTCAATATTTATACCCTCTATTCGGGTGAATCCTGCTAATATCTCAGTGTTGTTTTTAATATTCGTAAGAAAGGTATTTATCAATGCCATCTCATTTGTCTTAGAGGTCTGCTTGTCCTTTACCCACGAAATCCCTTCTATCATAAGAAATCTTAAAATCCCTCCACTCTCTTGAATCCTTTCATCCAGTGAGATATCAGTAAGCCAGACTTCCTCCGGAAGCATCTTCGCAAGATCTCTAAATTTGAATGTCCAGTAGACTCTATCTAATACAAACGTTTTAAAAATATCTAATCTTTTTTGTATCTCATCCCTTTTTGCTTCAAGTTCTGAAACCGACATTGTGACTAACTCTGACGAAAATTTACTTCCCTCTTTTTCAAGGGTCTGTAATTCCTGCCTTACCCTTTTTACCCTGGTTAACATTGTATTCTGAAGAAACGTCAAAAGTAAAATTGCAAAAATTGCTTCTGCAATAACAACCTTTACATAAAGTCTCTGTTGTTCTCTTACGCTAACCACATCTGCTATGAGGTTTATCTGATGAAGAGTTGTCTTCTGGAAGCCACGTAATGCAAGCCCCATAACAATCTCAAAACCGCCGCTTATATTCTCGGCTCCCTTTATTGACTTAAGGGGACTAGCTATCTTTACAGGAATCTTAAGCTCGTTTGACATTGTAACATCCCAACCCTCAAAATCCCCGTTACCGCATAAGATTAGACTACTTATAACTGCATTTGGAAACTGCCTTTCAAAATATCCTATTGAAAGCCTTAACTCTCCCATCAAATTCTCATATAAGGCTTCTTTATTCTCACCTGTTAATGAGACATCCCTTATAAGGCAGGGTGCGCCCTCTTTAAGGATGTTTATGAAACCTGTATTTTGATTTATATTCACTATAACAGTTGTTTGTCTTTCATCAGACAATTCTCTTGTAAATTGGAATAACCTCTTAAGGGAAAAAGGAATTATATCTATAGCCTTTGGCAGGAGTCCTGCCTGTGTCAAAAGAAACATTTGATTATTCAAGGCTTCTCTTTTTGCGGCAACAAATATGATGCTCATCTTTTTAGGGTCAAGTCTGTTTTCAATAACCTGAAAATCCGAAACAATCTCCTCCATCTTGAAGGGTATATATTTCTTTGCCTCAAATCTAACTGCGGTCTCCCATTCCTTTTGAGGAAGCCTGGGCATCTCAAAAAACCTGACTGTCACAGACTCCTCAGGGAGTGCTGAAATAACCTCTTTAGACTTTATTTTTTTCTCCTTTATAATGGCCTTTATACCGGAGATTATACGCTCTTGGGGAGATAATAAAGATGTAGTAGATATAGGCGCAGCTCCAATATGCTTTTGAGGAGTATATAAGTCCATTCTTCCAGAATTAATAATCTTTGGACCGCCAACTGTTTTTGTTATCTCAAGTATCTCTATTGCCCTTGGACCTATATAAAGACCTAACTCTGCCATTTTTTAGCCTTTTAGTTATTAATAAGAGGTTTCTGCTGAGATGCTATAATCGCCATATGTGCTTCTATACGTATGCCTAATAGTTACATCATTAGCACTTTCCACTGAGATAGTCTCTGTTGCTGTCATAACGCCGTTTCGCATCCGCCACATCTTGTGAATCAAACCTGCTTCAGAGCGATAATATGCCTTTACATGGTCTATCTGAATCTTTGTCGTTTGGTAGTGACCCACCATAAGAAGAAGGCCCGCTGCACCCACCGCACTGGTTATAAATAAAAGTATCACAGAAACCAAAAGTACAAAGCCTTTTCTATTTATAGAGTTCATATTTAACCTCAGGTTGAACCTGCTGCCATACACCTTAAACTGATTTTTTCTTGAGCTGTAAACGACTGATCGTTAGAAGTACATTTTAGGGTTACTGAAAGAGTTCTCCCGGATACCGAGAGGGAAAATGTCTGAACCCCTTTTGCAAGGACAGTATAGTTTGAGGGAGTGGTAATATTTGATATGTATCTGAGCTCATTGCTTGTAACATTATACTCACTTGTTACTGCATTGGTATGGTTTGCAATCTCAGTCGGGTTTACAGAGGTATCAACGCTCACCCTTACCTGACTAGAGCTAACGAGTGAGATGTTGTATCCCTGCCTCAAGGTTTTTGACATATGATAGAGTGCGATATTTACATCATTCTGGACAAAGGACCTCCATAAAGACTGTCTCATTGTTTTTACCGCAGCAACATAAACAGCCGTCTCAGAAAGTATAATAAGGATGACAATGCTTGAAGCTATTATAAGCTCAAGAAGCGTAAACCCCGTTAGAGATAAGTCGCCTTTTGGCGACTGTGCGTGATATTTCTTTTTAAACTGGAATTTGTTTTCTTTATTCATAACTCAGAAATTAATAACTCTTTATATAGTAATCTCTAACGGGGTAAACCCCGTCCTTCGTTTTCTACTAAAATTTACTAATTCCATAATTCCTAATTACTATCTCCTAATATTTTGCATTTATCATTTATTTTTATATGCTTGGCTCTGTCCAATTCACTGTAACCGTTATAATCTTGTATCGTTGAGCATTTCCGTAATCATTTGGTCCCCACTGCACCCTGTATGTCCTTGTCCCGCTCCAGTAATTGCGTAGTTCCCCTGTTTCTACACCGGTTGG
This sequence comes from Candidatus Omnitrophota bacterium, assembly GCA_016867055.1. The sequence goes on along the minus strand of VGKN01000175.1, from coordinate 572 downwards.
AAGTGTATTGGTATTATGATTTCCATTGCTTAAATCCGAATCTGAAAACTGTAGAGACATAAGCCGTTCCATCTCCTCCTGTGCAAAGTTTAATGCCATAACCTGCCTTTTTGTGGACTGCACCTTTGCCTTACAATAGAAAAATGCGCCAAAACATCCTAAGATAGCAATATTGACAATTATTGCCGCAACTATGACCTCCACAAATGAAAAGGCGCTGTTTTTTTTCTTAAACATATTTTTTTCCATTTTGTATTATATTATACTAATAAATCTTTCGCAACAATTATTTTTAATAAATATTAAATACTTATTTAAATGACGTGCTATTTAGCATTATCTGGCCTATTTTCCATTTGTCATTTGTCTGACCGTCGCTTTGCCTTGGCAAGTGGAGATTTTGTCATTATGGTTTTATATATACCCTTGGTACTCTTTTGGATATCCCGCATACAATCTCATATGATATAGTATTCCCGATATCCGCAATCTCCTCTGCGGTAATTATCGCTTTTTCCTGGCTTCCAATTAAAACAACCTCATCTCCTATTCCTACCCCCCTGATACCGCTA
>VGKN01000174.1 GCA_016867055.1 Candidatus Omnitrophota bacterium | reverse complement strand
AGATATAAAACATTCCTACTGCATATTTGAACATGTATATTTTGCAAGACCAGATTCAAGGATATTTGGAGAAAACGTCCATCTGGTTAGAGAAAATTTAGGAAGGCATCTGGCAAAGGAACATCCAATAGATGCAGATATAGTTATTCCGATACCTGATTCGGGAAATTCTGCTGCATTAGGTTTTAGCCACCATTCGGGCATTCCTATTGAAAGCGGCTTAACAAGAAACCACTATATAGGAAGAACCTTTATCCAGCCGTCACAGCTCATAAGGGATTTTTCTGTAAAGGTAAAGTTTAATCCCTTAAAAGAGGTGCTTTCTGGTAAAAGGATAGTGGTTATAGATGATTCTATTGTGCGCGGAACAACCTGCAGAAACAGGGTGAGAAATCTTAGACAAGCCGGCGCCAAAGAAATTCATATGAGAATTTCCTGCCCGCCAATTAAGTTTCCATGCTTTTATGGAATTGATTTTCCCACAAGAAAAGAACTTATTGCTTCAACCCATACAGTAGAGGAGATAAGGAAGTTTTTAGGAGTGGAAAGCCTTGGGTATTTAAGTGTTGAAGGACTCTTAGACAGTGTCTCTTTGCCAAGGGAAAACTACTGCGTTGCCTGTTTTACTGGTGATTATCCGATAGAATTTGGTATAGAGGCGGATAAGTATATAACTGAGAGAAAGTGCTACGGGGAGGATAAAAATTCGTAAAAGGATTAAGGTAACGAAGCCCGTATTGATTACGGTAAAGGGTTATGTTAAAAGAATTGATGATAATTAACGTAACCGATTGACGAAACGGGCATCGTAACCGGTAAACGTCTCCATTTAAAATTATGAAAACCATAACCTACAAAACCTCTGGCGTGGATATAGATAGGGGAAATCTATTGGTTGATAAGATTAAGAAATTTGTAGATTCTACAAAGACCAAGGGTGTTATTTCTTCTCTAGGAGGCTTTTCGGGATTATTTAAAGCGGATTTTTCATCTTACAAGGAGCCTGTGTTGGTTGGTTCAACAGATGGCGTCGGGACAAAGCTTAAAATCGCATTTTTAGTTAATAAACACGACACTGTTGGCATAGACCTGGTTGCGATGAGTGTAAACGATATTTTAGCGCTTGGTGCAAAGCCATTATTTTTCTTGGACTACATAGCAACAGGAAGGATAAATCCAAAGACCCTTAGCGAGGTGGTTAAGGGAATTTCTCGTGGTTGTAAAGAGGCAGGCTGCGCCCTTATCGGCGGAGAAACAGCAGAGATGCCCTCATTTTATAAGAAAGGAGAATATGACCTTGCAGGTTTCTGCATAGGCATGGTTGAGAGGAGGAAAATAATAGACAGCTCTCAAGTAGAAATTGGAGATAGATTAATTGGAATACAATCAAGTGGGCTTCATTCAAATGGATTTTCACTTGTCAGGAAAATTTTTAATGAGAAGGAGATAAAAAAAGACCTATGGCGGGTTTTGCTCAAACCCACGATTATTTATACAAAGCCCATATCAGAGCTTCTAAAAAGGGTAGATGTAAAGGGCATTGCCCATATAACAGGCGGAGCATTCTATGATAAGCTTCCTCGGATTATTCATGGAAAAAAGTCTATAAGGATTTATAAAGGAACCTGGGAAATTCCCGGCATATTTAAAAAAATACAGAAAAGAGCAAATATATCAGACAAAGAGATGTATAGGACATTTAATATGGGGATAGGTGTGGTCTTGGCGATACCCTGCAGGGATTTGATACTGGCAAAGAAGGTTATATCAGGATTTGGACTTAAGTGCTGGGTTATAGGGGAAATTGTGAAGGGAGAGAAAGAGGTAGTATTTATTTAAGGTTATTTTTCGGTAACGGTTAGGGTGACGAAGCCCGTATTAGTTACGTTAGACAAGGCTACGTAAAAAGAAGTAATAACGATTGACGTAACCGAAAGAAAGACGAAACGGGTCTCGTAACCGTATCCGAAGAAACGTTACCCAAGAATATATTATTATGAAAATATTAGTAATCGGTTCTGGCGGAAGAGAGCACGCCCTTTGCTGGAAGATAGCCAAGTCAAAGAAGGTAGATAAGATTTTTTGCGCTCTAGGAAACGGCGGGATATCTGATATAGCGGAGATTGTAAACATTAAGGCAGATGATATAAAATCGCTGATTAATTTTGTTAAAGAAAACAGAATAGATTTAACCGTCGTAGGTCCTGAGGCGCCGCTTGTTGTCGGCATTGTGGATGAATTCGGAAAAGAAGGACTTAAAATTTTTGGGCCCACAAAGAATGCAGCGCTTTTAGAATCAAGCAAGGTATTTGCAAAGGAACTTATGAGAAAGATAGGTGTTCCTACGGCAGATTTTAGGGTATTTGATAATGTAGAAAATGCAAGAACCTATGTAAAATCAAAGAATACCTTTCCTGTTGTTATAAAGGCAGACGGACTTTGCGCAGGTAAAGGTGTAATAATTGTAAACTCCCAGGAAGAAGCTGAAAATACCATAAAACAGATTATGGTGGGCAGAATCTTTGGGGATTCGGGAAATAGGATAATCATAGAGGATTGCTTGGTTGGCGAGGAGGCGTCAATACTTGTGCTCACCGATGGCATAAATATAATACCGCTTGCCACAAGCCAAGACCATAAAAGGATATTTGATGACGATAAAGGACCAAACACAGGTGGCATGGGCGCCTATTCTCCCACAACGCTTATAACAGAGGATTTGGAAAAGGAGATAATGGAGAAGATTATTATTCCAGTTATTGCGTCAATGGTAATGGAAGGCTCTCCATACAAAGGAGTTTTATATGCAGGTATAATGGTGACTGAAGGAGGACCTTTTGTTTTAGAGTTTAATGTGAGATTTGGAGACCCTGAAACCCAGGCAATCCTTCCACGCCTTAAAGGTGATTTAATAGAGGCACTTCTCTCAAGCATTGATGGGACATTAGACAAGGTAAAATTAGAATGGGACAGGAGAAGTTGTGTAAGTGTGGTTATTTCCTCGGGCGGTTATCCGGGAAATTATCAAACTGAAAAGGAAATAAAGGGGCTTGATAAATTAAAGGATGGAAATGATATAGTAGTTTTCCACGCGGGCACAGGAAAAACCAGTTTACAGTTGACAGCTGACAGTTCACAGGTTACTGCTAAATATTATACCTCTGGAGGCAGGGTTTTAAATGTTACGGCATTGGGAGATAATATCAGAGAAGCGAGAGAAAAAGCCTACAAGTCAATAGAAAGGATTCATTTTGAGGGAATGCATTTTAGGAAGGATATAGGAATGAGAGAGGTAAAGAGGTCAAATATTAAGTAAATTTATCCCTCGCTTAAACATACTTGAAATTTTAGTAAAATTTCAAGTATAGCTTCGGGATTAATTCCGACATACAAGTTACCTCGTCCTTCAGACTCCGTAACTTGTATCGTCATTAAGGAGCTAATTATGTCTAAAAAAGAGATAAGCATAATAATCGGCAGTAAGTCTGATTTACCCACAATAAAAGAGACAACAAATATACTGGATGACTTTAAGGTAGGATATGATTTAAAAATCCTTTCAGCCCACAGAACTCCCAACGAACTATCTTGTTATGTAAAACAACTCTCAGAAATTGGCATCAAGGTTGTTATAGCAGCGGCAGGTGGTGCTGCAGCACTATCAGGGGTTGTGGCAAGCCATACGAGTTTGCCGGTTATTGGTATCCCAATTGAGACAAAGAGTTTGAAAGGGCTTGACTCCTTATTATCTACGGTCCAGATGCCACCGGGCATACCTGTGGCTACAGTAGCAATAGGCGCTCAGGGCGCAAAGAATGCAGCACTTCTTGTAATACGAATATTGGCATTAAATAACGCAAGGCTAAAGAAAGCATTAGCCTCTTATAAAAGCAATATGAGAAAGACAGTGTTAGATTTAAATAGGCATAAATCTTGGAAAAAAGAATTTAATATTTTCTAGATAACTATGGGTCCTGTCAAGGTTTGGTTTTCGTCAATACAAGCAACGCAATTCTCTCCGCTTGCTTGCGGTGCTCGTAGCATTCGGCTTGCCTTCTCCTACAAGCACCCCCATCCCCTTAGTCCCTTCCTTAAGAGGTATAGGAAGGACTATCCTTGTAGGATTAAAGGGGCTAGTAGTAAAGCTGATT
>VGKN01000173.1 GCA_016867055.1 Candidatus Omnitrophota bacterium | reverse complement strand
CACGATGATGTTGACCCGCTCGAAGGCTCAAAAAGTAGGACGTCTTCATTTGTAAGAATAAATCTCTCGCCATTCGATATTCGATTGATATATGGTCTATAATCCTCGTATTTTGTCAATGGAACCCGTTCTTGAAATTGCCTTACAGAGGAAATAGAAGAGAAATCCCATGTTTTACCATACACCGTTTTCGCATTGGTCTGAAGTAAACGTAGAAGATATTTGCTTTGAAATTCCTCACATTTTGAAATAGCATTACCGTATCTGCTATTTAAAGGAAAATTAGCAGCTTGCCAAAGCTTATTTGCTAATTTGCACATATAATTTATATTGTTCATGAGTTAAGCAGTCGTTTTAAAATAAACGGCTTTAAATTCTGTTCCTTGAATTGAGCCAAGCATACTAACTCATCTCCAGAGGGATGATTTGGATTCATTTTTTCGAAGTAAGCTATTTCTTCTTTATTACGTTTTGCCTCGGTAATATCAGCAACTCCCGGCCGCAATCGCTGATCCTTGTCTTTCGCATGTATAATCCAATGGTTGCCATCGAATTTCCCATTGAATAGCTCTTTCCCAACATGTGACAAAATGTTTGCTTCAAAATCAGTTAGTTTTCTAGTTGGTGAAGGAAAATAATCGTTAAAGAATACTGGTAAATAACGATATGTTTTATACCCTTTTGTGGTCAAAAGCCAATAAAGCGGTATATCTGATTGGTCTTTCAATATAGAGAGCATCATTTTGCCCCAAGCTAACGGCAAAACAAATGAATTGCGATGTTTTTTATCAATCACGGTATCGCCAGAAAAAAGAATTCTTATATTTTGGCCCTCAATAGTGCGTCTCAATAAAACCTGTGTTGAAAAACCGTATAAAAATCCTTCTTCTTTTATCACAATAACACAATCTTTCTTCTCAAGATCAGTTAGAAACTGCTCTTCAGATACATTTTCATAGTAGTCACTCATAAGCGAAAGCATATCTATCTTATCTTGAGGCGATATATTACTAACCGGAATAATAATTGACTGCAACATCAAAGTCCCCCTAATTCCAAATATGGAATCCTGCTGTCGAGTTCATTACATAACTTCTCAGCATCTTCCCAGTAAACGAGGTATATCCAACTTAAATAATCAAGGTGCCTGAAGTTTTTGAGTGTCGTAAGTAAAGGGTCGTTTTCATGCATTCCTGCAATCATAAAAGAATACTTATTTCGCTTGCACATCATCAGATCTGTAAGTAAATTTAAAAAAACTTCTTTATTATCATCGCGAATACAAACCAACGATAAATAGAAGTAGTTTAATACCGAACCAACGGGAGGCAATATGGGAAAACCGAGATATTTGGCAAAGGAGTTAAATGCAATACGTAACCTCAGCAACCACTTGCTATAACCTGTTACTACGCTCCTGCGAAATGATTTCTGGTCCCAAGCAGCAATCACACCAATCAGATGGCTATCAGAAAATGCCATAATAATATCCTCGGGTGCTATATCCCGCAAAAGACCTTTACGCATAAATAAGTCGCCCTCTGAATAGACAGGGAAAAATTGTCTGCGTCTACCTTCTGCATTTAGAAATTGCATTAAAAGAGGGGCATCATTTCGCGTAGCATGTCGAATCGCTATCCCTTCCAATTTCCTTTTGTGAATGGTTTGAGATAATGCTATAGCCATGCATTTGAATTGTCCAATATTTCGATGCATTGGTAGATGAGCACGTCCTGTAGTCAATCTCCTAGCTGCGATGTTATCGTTTAACATAGTACATAAATAAAAAGGGGCCTTTCCATCTTTATGTAGCTCTTTGAACATCTTATAGCCCCTAGCCAGATGTAAAGTACCTCTATACTCTTTTCGAACCCTCAAGCTACTTAGGTATCCAACATCCATAGGTTGACCGTTAATATACATAGTCTTAATTGATCGCGTTCCCATTCCAACAGGTCTGCCAGTTTTTAACTCCCGACCTATAATTGTTTGGCTTATTCTGCCTTCAACCCCCAAAGAGTCAAAAAAATCTGGGTCCCTTCTGTAGGATACCTGTATATAACCCGGCATAGGCATCTCATGCATTAAATCAAGAAGATCGGCATTATCCTTCTTGTCTGCTAGTTCTATTGATATTTCCATAGTTTTCAATATGTAACCGGCTGCTCACCAAGAGGTAGACCTTTTCTTTGGGTTATCTCTTTTCTCAAAAGTAAGTTTATTCCAAGATATGAGGTAATCTTACGAGCTGAATTACAATTAGCATTAAAATCAACCAAACGGCGCATAATTGACGGTATGCTATAAAATTCTTTTCGTGCATTATGGCACCATTCTTGTAGCTGACTCGATGAAGCACACTGAGGGTTAAAAGGAGCCTCGCCAAAACGATATTCTTCACTTAACCACCATTTATCATATATTAATCTGTTCGTTTCTTGAAAATCCTTATATAAGGGGGTCCCTGGAAATGGGATAATATGATTAAAAGCAGCTATAAATAATTTTTCTTCAATAGCAAACTTTAAACTCTTCTTGAGGCTTTCTTGAGAATCGTTTGGAAGACCTAACAGAAATGTCCCGTAAACAGCAATGCCTCGTTTTCTTAATTCTTTTAATCCTTCGGAATAGTCAACTGTTCTGTTTACATGTTTATTGATATATGAAAGGCTATCGCATCCAATGGTTTCAAAACCAATCAGAAGCCCTACGCATCCACTTTGAACCATAATATCCAATAGCTGGGGATCAGTGGCAACTTTAATATCGGCTTGTCCTATCCATTGAATATTAAGAACTTTTAATGCCGTAAAAAGCTCCTTAGCGCGCCCATGCTGACATGTAATATTATCATCTACAAAGAAAACAACTTTTTCTTGCAAGTTGCTAATCTCGTTTACTACTTCTTCAACTGGCCGATATTTACATCGGCCTTTATGAAAAGCGCTTATTGAGCAAAAACTACAATTATAGGAACAGCCTCTTCCGGTCTCAACTAGAGCAAGCCGAAAATAATTTTTTAACAAGAAAATTGAACGATCGTAGTTACAGGAGAATGATGCCTCTTTATTTATAACTACATATTTTCCAGAGAGCTTATGTTGTTCTGCATCCTTTAATATGGAAGGCCACACGCCCTCGGCTTCACCTACGCATACCGCATCAGCATGTTCGAGAACTTCTTCAGGGCAAAATGTGGCGTGGTATCCACCCATTACGACAGGAATACCTCTTTTACGATATTCATGAGCAATTTGATAGCCCCGTCTTGCTGTAAAACTTTCTATTGATATTGCAACAAGATCAGTCTTTACATCAAAATTTACTGGCTCGACCCGATCATCAAAAAAGCTTTTATTCCATGATTTAGGCGTCAATGATGACAATGCAGCAATAGCCAATGGCTGCATTTGCCATGAACGAATATATTTTGAGCCGTTAAAACGGCCTACAGATGGATATATAAAAGTTACATGCGGCATAAATACCCCTTACACTGAATATGCTTCTTCATTCATTATCGTCTCACTTGTATTTTGCATGTTCTAGGCTATAAAACCTGTATCCTATATTAGCGACTATCATCCAAAATAATCTTATTCTAGCCTTTAACAACCTTCTTGTAATATTTTTTATGCTATAGCATTCTCTCCAAGCATACTCAAGCCCATCTTCAAGCTCTTTTACCGTCATGTTTTTTGGTTGAAATACTACATTCTGGCAATTATATTTCGACCAATTTGTTGTTAGAATTCTGCCTTCTTTTTTTAAGCGATTAAAAAGCGGTGTAGTAGGAAAGGGCGTATATACAGTAAAGCGTGGCAAATCAATGCCAGTATTTAAACAAAAATCCACCGTTTCTTTAAACACGGTTTTCTCATCCTCATCTGAACCAAAAACGAAACATCCCATAATAGGTATATTCCTCTTATGAAGCTCTTTGATTAGTCGATAGTGTTTTTCAAGGCTATTAAAATTTTTATTCATTTTCTTTAGACTCTTCTCTGACACGGATTCAAAACCTATCAACAAGCCTGCACAACCACTTTGATGGGCCAAAGATAATAATTCTTCATCATCGACTATTTTGGAGGTAGATAATCCCATCCAATTAACCTTTAATGGTATCATTTGTCTATATAACTCTTTACTGTAATCTTTGTCTTCTATTGGA
>VGKN01000172.1 GCA_016867055.1 Candidatus Omnitrophota bacterium | reverse complement strand
AAAGGCGAGCCCTGGCACAATTATCAGGTTTAAATCCTCCTGCTTAATTACTCTTATAAAATTCTTATCAGGCTGATAGATTGAATATGGGCCCTTTACGAGCTCTTTGTCAATATCAATTATCTGCGAAATTAATAACTCTTTTTTGCCCTCTCGTATGAGAGGAACCCCCACTTTTTTACCCATCCTAATTGCCTGTCTTATCATATTCTGTGTATCTACCTCATCCTCCCTTGAAACAAAAAACATAACGGTCTTTGCCCTTTTAAACTCGCAAGACCTAAAAAGCTTCTCTTTTATCCTTAGGCTCTTTTTTCTCCTTTCCGTCTTATTTAAATTTTTAAGTCTCTCTGATATATCTTTTCTTATTAAATCCTTTAATTTTTTCTTTTTCATATTTTACTCATTTTTGTGCAACTGGTCAAGTTTTTCTTTAAACAATTATAATCATCAGGGTTTCCTGTAAGCGGGTCTTATAAACAAAGTTGAGGCTGAGGCTTAGATAAAAATCTTAACCTTAACCTAAACCTTAACCTCGTTTTTTCTTAGTTGATTAAGTCTCTCTTTAATCTTTGCCTCATACCCCAGCCCTTGAGGTTTGTAATAAATCTTCTTCTTTGGGGTGTAGTCCTGTTTTACAAAATGGTTCTTATAGCTATGGGCGTACTTATATCCCACTCCATGGCCAAGCTTTTCTGCGCCATGATAGCTTGCATCCTTTAAATGGTCGGGCACCTCAATGGTTTTTTCCTTTTCTATGTCAGACATTGCCTCCTCAATCGCAAGATACGAGGAATTTGATTTGGGAGCACCCGCTATATAGGTAACTGCCTGCGCAAGTATTATCCTTGCCTCAGGCATCCCTATTGTCTCTACAAGCGAGCAGGCCGCATTTGCCAGAATAAGTGCCTGGGGGTCTGCGTTTCCCACATCCTCAGCTGCGCATATTGCAATACGCCTTGCAATAAAGCGTATATCCTCACCCGCATAAAGCATCTTTCCGAGCCAGTATATAGCAGCATCAGGGTCAGAGCCACGCATACTCTTTATAAATGCGGAGATTGTATCGTAATGAGCATCCTCTAATCTGTCATATACAACTGCCTTTTTCTGCAATGATTCTTCTATTATTCTTAAATCTATATGTATAACCTTTCCCTTTGAAGGCTTTGTGGAAAGAACCGCTATCTCAAGGGTATTTAGGGCGCGCCTTGCATCTCCATCGCTTGTCTTTGCTAAAAATTTAAGAATCTCTTTTTCAATCTCTACTTGTAAATTTCCAAGACCCCTTTCTTTATCTCTTAACGCCCTGTCCAATATAATTAAAATCTCCTCCGCCTTTAAAGGTTTTAACTCAAAGATATGAGAGCGCGATATCAAGGGCGAGGCTATTGAAAAAAAGGGATTATAAATAGTAGCACCTATCAGAATCAATGTCCCATCCTCAACATCCGGAATTAACACATCCTGCTGGGCGCGGTTAAAGCGGTGAATTTCATCTATAAACAAGATAGTCCTTCTTGAAAGATTTCTTAGACGATTTTTTGATTCCTGGATTATTTTTTTTAATTCTGCCACATTTGAGGATACCGCATTTATCCTCTCAAAATGGGCTTTTGTAAGATTACTTACTATATAGGCTAAGGTGGTCTTTCCTGTGCCCGGTGGACCAAAGAGGATGAGAGAGGTAAGTTTATCCGACTCTATAAGTCGGTTAAGAAGTTTTCCCTTGCCAATGATATTGCTCTGACCCACAAACTCATCCAGCGTCTTGGGCCTAAGCCTTACGCTGAGGGGTTCAAAGCTCTTTGATTTTGTTTTCTTTTCTTCGAATAAATCCATATAAAACAAGTAACGAGTAATCAGTAACAAGTAACGAGTAATTAAACCTTTTTTACGCGTTACGCATTACCCGTTACGCGTTACTTCCCAATAAAAATCCCCGCTACATGCCGTGTGCGTAGGAAAGGCTTTGAACCCGAAGGTCCAAGTGGGTGCCCTATTAGAGGTTTCGCGCTTCCCCATGTATTGCGGGGCATGCAGTCCGCATCTAAAAAGCGGGCTCCCAATTTAGAGGTGTTGGCTCAAAATTTTTCCAACCATCACGTGCATGGCAGGGACCTCTATATTCTACAAAAAGTCTATCACACTAAATTACAAAAATCAAATATTATGTTTTTAAAGTGTTTACTGAAGCTCTTCCAGTTTCTTTGCGCGTTCCAGTTGTTTTTTATTTATCTCGCTGATTTTATCCGTAATGTTCTCTAATGTTGACTTTCCACTTGAGATATCAACACCTTGTTCTGTCAATGCCTTTTGGGTATTTTTGTCCAAAGAGGGTTTTTTAATATAAAGTTTGGTTGCTAAGTAATACAAAAATATAACGATACCCAGAGCCAATAAAAGCTCTATAAATGAAGCTCCTTTTTTACCCCTAAATATCATTTTTCTTTTAGATTTTTCTGTTATCTGTTCTCTGTCATCTGTCATCTAATTATCTCTCCCTTATCTGCGCAGAGAGTTTGTCTTGGAGGGCCTTTGCGATAGTTAAGTGAAGGGCGTTTACCTCTTCGTCAGCAAGAGTTCTATCATTTGCTTGATATTCTATAGAATAAGCGAGGCTTTTTTTATCGGGGGGAATCTGGCTTCCCGCATACTGGTCAAATAATTTTACATCCTTTATCAATGCGCTTGACTGAGTCCTTATAACACTCATTATCTGGGCAGAACTTATCTTCCTATCTATAATCAAAGATATGTCCCTTTTAACCGAAGGGAATCTCGGTATAGATGTGAAGTATTTATTTAAGTCTATTTCTTTCAGTATAGAATTAAAGTTCATCTCAAAGACAAACACTCTTTCTTTTATATCAAAGCTATGAAGATACTCGCTCTTTAGCTCGCCTAATACGCCTATGCACCTTTCTTTTACATAAATACCGCACGACGAATTATCTGATAGTATCTGCCTCGGTTCCTTATTAAATTCTACATCTATCCTGAGCCTTTTAAATAATTCTTCTAAAATCCCTTTTAAATCAAATAAATCTGTCTGCCTCGGCTTTTCCCTCCATCCCCTATCTATTATGCCACAGAGAGCGCCTGCAAGGTATAATTCCTCATTATAATTTCCATTCTGCCTTTTATATATATTTCCGAGTTCAAATATATTTATAAGAGATTCCTTCCTATTTAAGTTAAACGAAGCAGTATTTATAATACCACAGATTAAATTAGGTCTCATAATAGCCTGTTCAGCCGACAGGGGATTTTTTATCTTTATAATTGTGTTATCTACTTCCATCCCAAGGTTTTTTAAAATCTGTGTGCTTATAAGACTGTACGTGATAACCTCATTAAACCCGAGGGAAACTAAAATATCCCTAGCAAATTTTACCTTTTTAGAATCATTTTCCTTTGCTGTTTCGGTAGTTATTAACCCTTTTGGAATTTTAGATGGAATTTTGCCATATCCATATAACCTTGCTATTTCCCCTATAAGGTCTATCTCTCTCGTTACATCTTTTCTTAGATAATTTGGTTTTATATTGAAGGCGTCTTTTTTGCTGAGTACATCAAATCCCAGATTAGTCAGCGTCTCTTCTATAAAAGTTTCTGGGATATTAACACCTAAGATTTTATTTACTCTGCTTGGTCTCAATACTATAAATTTTTCTTTCTGAGGTTTTTTGCCCACATCAAAAAACTCAGAAACAATTTTTCCCTTTGCTACCTTATCTATCAAAAGACTTGCCCTGTCAGAACATCTCTTTACATTTTCAAAGGATATATCCCTTTCAAACCTGTATGAAGAATCACTGCTAAGCGCTAATTTCCTTGCTACGCGTCTTATGGTTGGCGGGTCAAAATATGCACTTTCAAGAAGGATATTTTTTGTAGACTCGGTCACCTCTGTATCCTTACCACCCATAATCCCTGCTATTGCAACAGGTCTTTCGGCGTCTGCGATAACAAGAATATCCTCATCTAAAACACGCTTTAGCCCGTCTATCGTAACAATTGATTCGTCTCTTTTGGCCTTTCTTACAACTACTTTGTTTCCCTTCAATTTATCAAGGTCAAAGGCATGAAGGGGTTGTCCAAATTCAAACAGGCAGAAATTGGTTATGTCAACTATATTATTTATAGACCTAAGCCCGATTGATTCCAAGTCTTTC
>VGKN01000171.1 GCA_016867055.1 Candidatus Omnitrophota bacterium | reverse complement strand
GAGCCAAAAGACAACAAGGATAAGGAATTTATAATACCCCTTTTGGTGTTTCTTGCAAATGAATATCACTTTATAATTGTTGACCTTTCCTTTCAGATGGGTGAGGCCGTGTTTAAAACCCTTATTCAATCTGATTATATCCATATTATAACAGATTGCAGTAACTCTCATATTGAACTTGCCTCAAGGCTTATTGGAGAACTGAATAAATCCATTCAGAACGTTAATGATAAAATTAAGGTTATTATCAATGAAGCAAGGCCAGATGAAGCACTTACTGATAAGCAAAGAAAAGCCATATTGAAACACAATATATATGCCACATTGCCGGAGATAAAAAGTTTGGATGAAAACAGGGAATATCTTGAGGATAAACCTATTGTTATAAAAGAACCAACCTCGGATTATAGTCGCGTAATAAGGCGTATATCGCGGGATTTAGGGAATGTATTGGTTGGTCTTGCCTTAGGCAGTGGTGCTGCATTAGGTTTGGCACAGATAGGCATAATAAAGGTGATAGAGAAAGAGGGTATTCCTATTGACTGCGTGGTTGGCTCAAGCATAGGCTCTCTTATAGGTGCATTCTGGGCATCAGGAAAAAGCGCCTTTGAGATTAAGCAGATTACACTTTCATTTAAGAATAGACTTGCTACCTTGAAATTGATGGACCCAGCTGTGCCACGTTCGGGATTGATAAACGGAGATGAGGTAGTAAGTTTCCTGAAGACCCATCTTGGTAATAAAACATTCTGTGATGTTAGATTTCCCTTTAAGGTCGTAGCATCGGATATTTACAATAGAGAGATAGTGGTATTGGATAACGGGAGTCTGGTGGATGCGGTGAGAATCTCTGTTTCTATTCCAGGCATATTTGTCCCTGTAAGGCAAAATAACAGCGTATTGATAGATGGAGGTATCTTAGACCCCATACCGGTTGATGCGCTTATAAAAATGGGTATAAGGAGGATAATCGCAGTGGATACCCTCCCAAGCCCTGAAGATATTCAGAGGACAAATGCTCATCAAGAAGAACTCGCTAAAAAACTTAAAGAAAAGCGTTCTTTTTTAAAAAGGATTAAATACTATTTCAAATCAACTGCAAAAAGACTTATTACACCAAATATTTTTGATATCATAGTAAATAGCATTCAGGCAATGGAGTATTCTTTAGGGCAGTCCTATCTTCAGCAAGCGGATGTAGTGTTGAAACCAAGGCTGATAGACATAAATTGGTATGAACTTTTTCATGCGGATAAACTGATAAACCTCGGGGAAGAAGAGGCAATAAAAAAACTTCCACAGATAAAAAAGTTGATAAGCGAATAAATTAAGTAGATATAGAACTTATTGATAAGGCCAGAGATTAAGAGTTGCTGTAATCAAGGTAGATATAGAAGGAATATATGTTAAGGATTGTAATAGTGGAAGAGATAAGAACGCCTTTTATAAAGTAGAAATATCTAAAATAGTAGATAGACTCTTTCAATTTAGCAAAGAGTATGGAGAGATATTCTCCTTCAAGATTACTTTTAGAACTTGTAAAATCCGGAAAGGGGTTTTATAATTAAGAAATAAATGACAAATGTAAAGTCCGATAATATTAGAATTGAGTATTACAAATCCCATGGTCCTGGCGGGCAGCGTAAAAACAAAAAGGAAACCGCTGTTCGCATTACCCATCTTGCTAGTGGTATAACTTCAATTTCTACGGACGAGCGTTCTCAGGCGCAAAATAAGAAAATAGCCCTTAACAGATTAAAAGAAAAGTTAAAGAGATTTTATAAAAGAAAAAAGAAAAGAATTCCCACTCAAAAGTCTGCCAAAATCAAAGAGATGGCTCTACGGGCAAAAAAAATTAGAAGCGAGATTAAACGGTTAAGAAGGCAGATAAAATTTATAGATTATAACATAGGAGAACTATGATAAATAAAATCTGTATTATTTTTTTAAGTCTTGATATATGTTTATCGCTAATAGGTTGTGGTACTTTAAAGAAGAAACTTGAGGCGGTAAAAACAGAGCCAGAAGGTCCTGCCCCAGTTCCCAAGATGCACTCTAATTTATGGTGGTATAAGACGCATTATACATACTGGCGGTATTGGGAGGAGGAGCTTATAAATAGCCTGTCTTCAGACAATCCCCAAAAACAGATACGCTGCTCTACGGAAGCCCTTTATAACCTTAAAAAGATGAGGGAGAGACTTGTGGAAGAAAAACAAAAGGAACTCGAGCCTTATATAGCACAATTAGACAGTATTACAAAAGATATTATAAAAAAGAATATTACCCCCGGCTATCTTGTTCTCTTAAGGGGAAATATAGAAAAACACAAAAGGCAGATTGATAAACAGTTTAGATACAGCAAGGCTTGGCAATTTATAAAGGCTGATACTGAAAAATTACCGGAGCAAGATTACGAGTAATGATAATAGAGACAATAGTCGTAGGCGAGATACAGACGAACTGTTATATATTGGCGGAAGACAAAAATTCAGATTGTATTATTATAGACCCCGGCTCTGATTATGAAAATATAAAGGCGATATTAGATAAAAATAAACTTATACCAAGATTTATTATAAATACCCATGGTCATATAGACCATATTGGAGCAAATGGTAACTTTAAAATTCCCATATTTATCCATCGGCTTGATAGCAATTTTTTAGACAATCCCGAAAAAAGTCTATCATTATTTTTTGGGAATTCTAAGACCTCTCCAAAATCATCACGTCAACTTGAAGATAATGATATAGTGGAATTAAGGGATTTAAAAGTTAAGGTTATTCATACGCCTGGCCATACGCTCGGAAGTATATGCCTTAAAATTGATAGCATACTATTTACAGGTGACACCTTATTTTTTGAAGGGATTGGGAGAACCGATTTTCCAGAGAGCGATGAAAAAAAACTCATAAAATCAATCAGAGAGAAATTGTTTACACTGCCAGATGACATAATCATTTATCCGGGGCATGGTCCTTCTTCCACGATAGGATATGAAAAAGAAAACAATCCATTTTTATGAAAGAACTGGTAGAAGAATTTTTAAATTATCTTTCTGTTGAAAAGGGTTTATCAAAGAATACGTTACTCTCTTATAGGAATGACCTAAATAAATATATAACATATCTTACAAAAAATGGGATAGGTTCTTTAGAAAATGTAAAGCGCCAGGATATTACGAATTTTCTCTTATTCCTAAAAGACAAGGGGATTTCAGCTGTTTCAATCTCAAGGAATCTGGTCGCAATAAAAGGGTTTCATAAATTTTTATTAAGAGAGAATTTTATAAGGGAAGATGTTACAAGCGTGCTTGAGGCACCAAAACTCTGGAAGAGATTGCCTGATACCCTGAGCATAGAAGAGGTCTCAAAACTCCTAAA
Organism: Candidatus Omnitrophota bacterium; assembly: GCA_016867055.1. Next base: position 819 of record VGKN01000171.1, on the reverse strand, counting down.
AATACCAAATGTTAGAAAACCGCAGGGGATAAGGGATAGGGCAGTCTTAGAGCTTTTATACGCTACAGGTATGCGTGTCTCTGAACTTGTAAACCTGAAAGTGGTAGATTTAAATTTTGATATAGGTTTTGTAAAGTGCACAGGCAAGGGTCAAAAGGAAAGGATTGTTCCTGTGGGGAAATTTGCAATAGAGGCGATAAAGAGATACGCAGATAAGATAAGACCTGTTTTCTTAAAAAATAGACAGAATGAAAGACTGTTTGTAACAAGATACGGCAGGAATATCTCAAGACAGAGTATATGGAAACTAATCAGAGGATATGCAAGCGAGGCACGTATAAATAAGCACATTAGCCCTCATACACTTAGACATTCTTTCGCAAGCCATTTACTTGAGGGTGGTGCGGATCTAAGGATAGTCCAAGAGATGCTTGGTCATTCTGATATCTCTACCACGCAGATATACACACATATTGATAAAGGAAGGCTTAAGATGATTCATCAAAAATATCATCCAAGGCCATAAGAAATTCAAAATGCAAAATTAAAATCCAAAATGATTTGAAATTTTGAATTGTGATTTTTGGAATTTTATATTTGGATTTAAACCAAAAAGGAGGTGAAAAATGGAGGAAAGAGAAATAGGGGCGATAACCCATTATTATGGTCACTTAAGCGTAGGTATTGTGGAGTTAAAGGATGCCTTGAAAGTGGGTGATAGTATCCACATCAAAGGCCATAGTTCAGATGTTACGCAGATTGTAGACTCTATGCAGATAGAACATGCCAATGTGCAGGAAGCAAAGAAAGGGGATGTTG
>VGKN01000170.1 GCA_016867055.1 Candidatus Omnitrophota bacterium | reverse complement strand
ACCCAAGCATTGTTTCTAGGTCTTTTCCTAATGGGCTGTCTCCTATGATAAAGCTAACCTGTTGGGCTTGGCTTTCTTGGGGTTTACCGTAAGTATAAGCATCTGCAGAATAAGTGGCAAGGGGTATAAAGTCAGAGACTACCCCTTTTTCGTCTAAGGTGAAAACGCCAGCGTGCCCGAACTCAGGGCTTGCCCCAAACCATGCCTGCATCTTCTCCCAGACCCTTATAGGCATCTCATAGGTCTTGTCATTTAACCTAACGGTAAATAAGCCCTTTGTATCGGATTTAAATTTAGAATGAAAATCAAAGGCCTCTTCTTGTGTCGCAGAGACTAAAAGCCAGCCGCTATTATTTTCTCTATTTACTGGTATAGCCAAAACTATTGAAAGCATATCCCCTGTAAGCTTATGTATGTCAGTTAGGGCATCGGCTTTGATTTTATTGTCTTCGGTAATGTAGTTCTCTGCTAACCTCTTAACACAGGGGTCGGGTGAGTTTAAAAATAGCTTATCAAATGCCTCAGGGTTAGTCCTTTTTATGCCTATCATTAACCCAAGGATATAACCTGCTAAGTCCTTGATAGACCTGCGGTCTTTATCCTCAGCCAAAAATGCGACTAAACCTAAAAACATGTCCCTCTCTGAAGGCTCCTTGCGGAAGGTATATATCCCTTGATTTTGATACCTCAATACAAAATGCCCTTCTTCAAAATCTAATCTGACCTCGGCTAATTGGGCTTGGGATTCCTTAAACAGCACATCTGAAAGTATCAATTTCATATCATTTAATCTAATGAAATACTTTAGGCTCTCATATGTTACCTGAATATCCGTCCAATCTAAAAACTGTAGCTGTGCCTTTCGCTTTTCCAAACCCTCATTTATAACCTTGGAGGCTAAATTAAGAAGTTCGGCTTTTTCTTGTAAATCCTTGGCCCTCTCGGATAAAACCTCAAGTTCTTTAACGGTAGCGAGCACATCTCTTATAATTCTCCCCCACCAGATTCCAGACGCTGCACTATCACTTATTTTGGATAGTAAATCTGCGCTCTGAAGTAACAATGGGACCTTATTTTTAGGATTAGACTCCCCATTCGTAATTGTTAATAGTCTATCAACCTCTCTTAAGATTTGGTTTAAATCCATCTCTGCAGCCCCTGCTTTAGCTGTGTCAGATGAGGCTTGTGCAACTTCTATAGGCTTACCCTCGGCTAATAATGGAAAACGCATTCCAAGCATCCTATCTATCATGGTATATGTAGGACGTTGCCTTTTTATATTATCAGCCTCCGCAGATGAGAGACTAAGAGCATCTATAGTCTCTACCCCATGTTCTAATTCTTCAAATAGGCTCGTAAGCATTAGGTCTAAATATCCCTTATCAAGCCCCATTGCCCTCACCCATATATAGATATCATCTAATTCAATACTGACCAGTAATGGCATCTGCATCGCAAGCTGATAGCATTCGCCGTCAACAGGCAGAGCTTGACGAAGCTTAGTCAATGTCCTTACTAATCTGATGCGGATTTTTCTCCCTTTATAAGGTATTACAAAATCTCCCTTTGTAATCCTAAATCCAAATCTATGAGAAAGCTCATCAAAAAGCCATTTTGTATCCCTATTTTCAGTTAATATCTCACCCAACATAAAAAGCCTCTTAATATTCGTACCTATTCGTTGAGCTAATATTTCATCCATACCCTCCTGTGTAAAATCGCAACCTCTTAGCGCCTCTTCATCATTCAAACGGCTAATTGCATAGACGCGCCTGAATATTTCCTTAAGGGCTCTATCTAACAGCTCGGGGTTATTTCTATAGTTAGTCTCATAGTATCTAACCACCATATCTAAATCCTTACTTACCCAGCCAGCCCTATCCTTAATTCCTTTAAATTCCCTATATACCTCATCAGCTAATTGCCTTGCTGATAATCTCCTACCACGGCGTTGGGCGTCTGCTTTTATCGTATCTTCTAATCTAACCTTAATATATCCGTTTATGACTTGATTACAGACATACCTAAGCACAGGGTCATCTGTCCTTCCATATAATTTAATTAATCCTTCAAGCTCGGTTAAGGTAACCGGCGCATGCATCAAGCGCCATAATTTCGCCCTTGCCTCTGCGTCATGCTTTCTTATCACCTCTTCTCCCATGAGTTTGTTGTCACCCTCTATTAACTTGATAAATAAACCGTTTTCCAATAAGAAAGAATTTAGCAGGTGCTCGGAAAACACATCAAGGCTCGCACCATACACAAGCCGATTTAATCCTAATATTAGTCGTTTATCGCGTATTTGTGTAGCCAACTCAATTAAATCCTTCAAAATACGCTCCGGGCTCCTTGATAGCGCTTTTTCAATTTTACCTGTAGCCATCAAAGAACCTTCTAACTCATGTAATAATCTCACCAGTCTATCCTTTTTTTCCTGATTGGGCTTGACGCCGCGATATCCACTTGGAATAAAACTAACCTTCCTGCCGCTTGCCTCAAATACCAATCTAAGTAATACCCGTAACTTGTCGTGATGGTAATCATACGAATCTAATCTTCGTTCTGCTGATACCTTAGATACAATCTCAACAATAATCTCCTCCAAATCCAATATGCTCATATCCTGCGTAAACCTATCTAAAAACATCTGAATATTAGACTCGCTTAACTCGCCCTTTATCCCTAACCCTTCCATTATCTTAGCCAAAAATTGCTTATCATCCTCTGCTGCAAAGGTATTCTTAATAGCATCTACCAATCTTTTATTTTTAGCTTTAATACCATCGCCAACGGAAACTGGCGGTAGTGGTACCGGTGGCGTTGGTGACATAGTTGGCACTGGCGCTGTTGCTCGCGTAGCAGTTGCTCCTGCGGTAAGTGCTGGAGATTTGGCTTTAGCTCTTTCTACTAAACCCTTTGCATCTATCTTTATCAACCCCTCATTAGTTACAGTCATAGGAATACCAAATATGATTACCCCGCTGGCCATTGCGTTGGAGATTTTAGGAGAGTTTTGCCTTAGTTTTGTTAATATCTCCTCTATGGTCTTTCCCTGAAGGAGTTGGGTAAGGGCTTCCTTTGCTTGTTGGCTTAGTTGGAGTTCAACCTTAGAGGGCTTAAAAAGCTCATCAGCCTCCCTTAATTTTGCTACGTAACATACAATAACTAATAGATTAGCCAATACCTCTGGGGCTAAACCCTCGCCCTCAATAAGAAGTTGCACAACTATATCAGAATAGTCCCTCCTTATTCCCTCATAACCAATAATCTCGTTTAATAAATAGACTAATTTTAAACCATCCTCGCTATCCTTTATGGGTAGAGCATCAATCAATACAGAGCCTGCGCCCTTCTTCTCAATACTCTCTCTAAGGACACTATCCCCACTCAGTCTCGCTAAACGTATATGGTAAATATGGGGATTAAAAGCTTCTATTCTATTTCTATATACTTCATAAAATAATTCAAAGAAGAATATATGAGTATATTCTTTCATAAAATCTGGCTTTTGCCCAACATTCTCTTGGATATAGCGTCGGTTTAAATCTAATTCTCTTGAAAGCCTTTCCTGCAATTCCTCATAAAGCTGCATTGAAACACCCTCAGCAATCATATCTTCAATAACCGTATCAAAAACTTCTCTTTTCAAAAGTTTTACCAAGTGATTGTATTCATGAACAAGCAAAAGCCAAAATTCCCATCTTCTAAGCGCTGTTAATTGTTTTTCATATAAGATCAGGGAAACCTTGCCATTTTCCCAGTGTGCCCCAAATCTCCCATCCCCCTCTTTTATTATTAATTCAACCTCTCCATCTTTTATCGGTCTATCTGTGTCTGGGATAAGCTCTAATAGCTTTGAGCCTACAAATCGGGCAGTGGGGAATTCACTCTCAGCCATCTCTCTAATTAACTCCCTAACATCTTCCCTGCCTGAGCCAGAAGGCTTGCCAAAGAGAGGGTTAGAGGCTTCAAGCCTCTGCATTTCCCCCTCTTTAACCCATAAATCAGGTCTTTCTAATTTCTCTCTAGAATCAAAGATTCTGATATTGAAATCCTCTATGGACACCTCTATACCCTCGGCTTGCGCGGTTTCTTTTGGTTTCGGGAAAGATAATTGTAGCGTGGATATAAAAGTCTGCAAGTTAGACATATCAGAGCCAAGCACATTTGCAAAGTGTGCGTTATAGTTAGCCGGTTGTTCAGTGTTAAG
>VGKN01000169.1 GCA_016867055.1 Candidatus Omnitrophota bacterium | reverse complement strand
TAGGCATCCACTACAAATATAGGCTTATTAGCTGCATATAACAAAATAGAATCGGCTGTCTCAAGACCGATACCATTGACTTCCAGGAGCTTACTGCGCAAGATTAAAAAATCCTCATTAAACATCTTCTTAAGGCTCCCGCCGTAATTATCAAACAGGAATTTAATAAAGTGTTTAATCTTCCTTGCCTTTTGATTAAAGTAACCGGTTGGCCTGATAAGGCGTGCAAGCCGATTTATAGAAACTTTTTTTAAAGCCTGTGGAGTAAGAAGTTTTTCTCTTTTAAGATTATTGATTGCCTTTTCTACATTTGTCCATGCAGTATTCTGCGTAAGAATTGCTCCAATACACACCTCAAAGGGCGTCTCTCCCGGCCACCAGCGCTGTGGCCCAAAGGCTCTATATAGCCGTTTGTAAATTCCTTCTAAAAGTTCTTTTTTGGCGGTCATTTACCCCGTTAGATATGACTCTTCATAACGTTCTGGGTCGGCTATCACTTTATGTAGCTGACCTCGGTCAAGGCTATCTCAGGTAACTTACCGTTAGAGATGCAAAATCTCTAACGGGGTTTATCCTCTTAAACTCTCCCAGACAAAAATAATAAACTTTCCCAACAGCCAGATAGCAAAGAGGATAAATAAAGATATTATTACAATACGTATAAACCATGCCAGAACCACGAGGAGTGGAAAAAGTAAAGCGCATATACCGGCTAATATAGAAACAGCGATTAAAAAAATTAAACCTATTATGAATGCCTTCATATTTCTTTTATCTTTTTAAAAATTGGATGCAGTGGTAGGTTTTATATCACTCGTAGGTAGTTTTGCTCTCTGTAGGTCTTGTTATCTTAAATGTAACCCCGAAGTTACTAATTATCTATTTTATCTCTAAATCAAATTTATGGGTTCTTTGCTTGGCAAGTTCCCATGCGTATTCATAAAGATGTAACCCCTTGGAGCAGGCTATTATTTCGCCGTTTTCCACGCCTATTTCCTCAGCCATATACTGTTTTACAAGTTCAAGTCCTCCTAAATTTGATGGAAAACCACCCCATAGGTCCCATGAACGAAAATACAAAAAGAAATGCAATTTTCCATATCGCACGCGGGTATCTATAAGGCGTAGGCACGGCGGATCTTGCAATTTTATATCGGAGGGCATACCTATTTCCATTATGGCCTGATTTGTCCCAAACCCATTGGTTTTATAAAGTTTTATAACCTCTTCTATTTGGTTGCATTGGAGCGGTATTTCTTTTATCATCCTTTTGCCGTCTAATTCTGATTCCACATTTACCTTTGGGTCTACAAGTCGCTCACCATAGGTATAATCCTCAGTTTTGGTCTTAGCGCTAGTCAGGAGGTAGCTTAGGTACTGCTGAATATAACTCATACTGGTAGGCGCCGGTATACTTGAACCCTCCGGCATAATAGGAATTATCTGATGAGCAGGGTTTGTCACATGAACTGATACAAAATCAAACTCTAAGCGCCGCTGGCCAGAATAGCTACCGCGGTCAATCTTATAAACATGCCCGTGTTCCAAAATCTCCGAAAGACAACGAAACCACGCATCGTCCAGATCAAACGCCTCAATATAAACCGGCTTTAAGCCGCTACGTTCTTCTTTTTTCTGGTTCATCTTTTTTCTATTTAAACAGGCGCTATTATAATATATTCGTGAATTAATTTCAATTAAAAGATATTTACGTTGACAATTAACTAAATATGTGATAGTAAATTAAACATATACTGATAGAAGAATTATAACTTAGGAAAGGAGGGGAGTAGATGTAATGAGTAAAAAAATATGGCTGATTGGGGTAATGTTTACATTTTTATTGTCTATTACTACTTTTGTTTTTGCTGAGGTTAAACAAGGAACCTCAGAACTTGGCATTCATATAGGTGGAGTTATTGGCGACGATTTAATGGACACAACTGTTTCAGGCGCCGCTGTGGAATTGGATAATGGCTTCGTATGGGGTATAGACTACACCTACAATTTTTCTGTTAACTGGGGTCTTGAAGGACGCTACAGTTGGCATATAAGCGAGGCAGCAGGTGCACCTACCAGCCCTGATTTAGATGTGCACATCTTTGACATAAACGCTGTATATCATTTTAACCCTGAATCACAAACAGTCTTTTATGCAACTGCTGGTTTTGGATGGGCAAGTGGGGATTTAGACGCTAACATCACAGGAATAATTAATGGTATAGACCAATCTGTTGGCGATGCCACTGGACTTACTTTCAATATAGGCGGTGGATTAAAGTATTATGCCACTGAAAATATTATTCTAAGAGGCGATATACGTTATCGCTATATTGACGAGTTGGTAAGCGAATTTGAAGAAAGTCTAAATACCTTTGAAATTACAGCAGGGGTAGGCTATAGGTTTTAAATTCTTTTAAGGCTATCCCAAAAATTTTGGACATAATCCAGTTGTGGGGATAGCCTTCTTTTTTAAAGAAGAATTTTTTAAAGCACCTTTACCTCTTTCTTTAAAATCCTGACAAGTTCTCTAACTAAAGCCTCTGGTTCTCCTGTTATAATCCTGCCGGGTTTTCTCTCTTTGGGAAGCTCCATAGATATTGTCTCAAGTTTTGAAATTATTTCATCTTCTTTTAATCCAAGACTTTTTATATCTGTCTTCTCTATCGTCTTTTTTTTGCCTGCATTATGCCCATAAGGGAGGGAAGTCGTGGCTCATTTAGACCCTTTTGGGCTGTGAGAACTACGGGTAAAACTCCTTCAATAATCTCAACGCCACCCTCTACTTCTCTATGTGCGATAAAACTTTTTTTATCTTCTTTTAATTCAAATTTTGTTATCACTGTAACCTGGGGTATATTAAGAAACTGCGCTATCATTGGGCCTACAGCTGAAGAATCATCATCCACTGCCTGCTTACCACAGAGGATTAAATCATATTTAAGGGTGGATATGAATTTTGAAATGCAAAAAGCGCTAAAAAATACTTCAATTTCTCCTGCAGGTGCATCCGTAACTAGATGCGCTGCTCTATCTACACCAAGTGAAAGGGCAGTTCTTAGAACCTGCTCAGCGTTTGAATCTCCTAAGGTAATTGCAGTTATCTTTGTATCGCTGAGTTTATCTCTTATGCGAAGTGTTTCTTCCAAGGCATATTCATCATAGGGGTTCATACAAAAGGTTAAATCCTGCCTGTTTATGAATCTCTTATCAGGGCTAAGTTTTATAATGCTTGAGGTATCAGGCACCTCTTTTATACAGACGGCTATATCCATACTTTTCTCGTTTAAATCAATTCCTCCAGCCTATCCTTCACTTCGTTCGGGATGGTGAACATAAGCGAACTAAAGGGTGCGGTTTTGTGGCTACGATTGTATAAAATAGGGAGGCTTTTAAAAAAAAGGGGGGCTGGTTGTTAGTTTTCGCACATTTTGGATTAAGGTTGATTACAGCTACTGGATTTTTAACATTTACCCCGTACCTCGTAAAACCCCACCATTTATAGTGGGGTTTACCTACCCAATACCTGTTTTTTCCCTTGCAAAATTTTTAAGAATGTATTAACGACTTGAGGGTCGAATTGAGCTCCAGAGCTATTTTTAATTATTTTCATGGCTTCATCTTTAGGGTATGCTTTTCGGTAAGGGCGGTCGGAGGTTAAGGCTTGGTAAACATCAGCAATTGCAACAATACGTGCTCCTACAGGAATTTCTTCTCCTTTTAAACCATCAGGATAGCCTGTCCCATCCCATCTTTCATGGTGGTAAAGAATTAAAGGGATTATACCGTGAAAAAATTGAATCGGCCTTATGATATCTACGCCAATCTGAGGATGCCTCTTAATTTCATCAAACTCCCTTTTTGTAAGTTTCGATTTTTTAAGTAAAATTTTTTCACTTATTCCTATTTTGCCCAAATCATGAAGCATGGACGCTAATTTTATGTGTTCTATATCATCCTTGGGTAAGTTTAACGTTATAGCAACCTCTGTTGCGTAGCGAACCGTTCTCTCTGTATGTTCCCCTGTGTAATGGTCTTTTAATTCTATTGTCTTTGCAAAGGCAAAGACCGCTTCAATCAGACTTTGATTTGCTTGTTTGGTAAGTGCCCCTATTTTCTCTTTTAGAGATTGAATATTAGTTCTTTCGTTAGCCTTTTTAGAAATAAGAGGTTTTCTATGTTTTATATCTGTAGAAGAATAAACATTGTTACCTCCATATTCCTTAACCTTGCTTAGGATTTGGTTTATAAGTCCTATTAAATCCAT
>VGKN01000168.1 GCA_016867055.1 Candidatus Omnitrophota bacterium | reverse complement strand
GAGGTAAATCTTAAATTTGAAGCCACAGGTATAGTTGAGGCGATAAATTTTAAAGAAGGCGATATAATAAAGAAAAGTGATGTTATAGCCACTCTAAACCAGAGGGAGGCACAGTTAAATATTGAGTATACCAAGTCAAAACTAAAGACGGCCCAAGCGGAAGTGCAGGCAATAAAAAAGAAACTGGAGGTGTATCAAAAATTATACGAGGCAGGCTCAATTATAAAGGCAAAATTAGACGAGATAAGCCAGGAATATGAGGTGGCAAAGTCAAGGGTTGAGACATCTAAACTCGAGGTAGAGCATTCTGAAAACCAAATCGAGAAGACCTCCCTATTTGCACCTATTGATGGAGTGCTTATATCTAAAGAGGTTGAGATTGGAGAGCTGGCAAATCCCAACACAAAAATTGCAACCCTTGTTGATATAAGTTCTATATATGTGGAACTTGGAATAACCGAAAAGGACATAGAGAAGATAAAGGTAGGACAAGCCGTTAAAGTGAACGTGGATACCTATCCTGATAGAGATTTCTTTGGCACTGTTGACAAGATATTCCCACAGATTGAAGGAAGAAGTAGAACCCTTACCGTCAAGGTAAAACTTGAAAATAAAGATATGTTGATTAAACCGGGTATGTTTGCAAGGGTATCTATAAAAATATATGAGAAGAAAGACGCCATCCTTATACCTATAGGTGCGCTTAGAGGTAAAGAAGGCGTATATTCTGTATGCGTGGTGAAGAAAGAGGGAGGCGAAAAAGAGATAACTGAAGAAAGCACAAAAGGCACAGTTGAAGAAGGCAAAAAGGGTGTGGCCGAAGAAAACATAAGGGGTGTGGTTGAAGAAAGACCTGTCAAACCAGAGTATCGAACAATAGAGAATGCTGTTATAGGAGAGGGTCTTAGCGAAGGTGAGTTAGTAGTTACAGAGTATCAGGGAGAATTAAAGGATAAAAGCCTATGCGAGGTATTAGAAATTCAGGAACCTGTTTTGCAACAGCCAAGCCAAGAGGAGAAGGAGTCCATACCACAAAAGCCAAGCCAAGAGGCGTTCGGTGGCGAGGAGGCTACGCCACAACCGATACTACCTGGCCTAGGAGATATTCAGAAACTTATGCAGAAAAAGATAGAAGAAAAGGAGAAGGAATTACAACAAAAAGAACTTAAGGAGAAGAAACCTCAATAGCCCCAGGGCAAGGAGAAAGAGTTTTAAGTAATGAAATATCTTATATTTTTTAATATATTGTTTTCTATCCTATTTTTTGTTTTTTGTGAGATTTCCTTTTCGGATATCATAAAACTAAAAGATGGTAGCGAGGAAAAAGGTATAGTGGTTGAAGAATATTCTGATAGGATTGTGCTCAGTCAGGAAAAGGGCGAAACCCAGATTCTAAAAGAAAACATTAAGGAAATACTATATGATACCAAGGAACAGAATCTTTTAGTCTTAGGAAATCTTTATAAAGAAAAGGGGAATCTTGATAAGGCTCTTGAATATTATAAAAAGGCTTTAAGTGAAAACCCCTATTTTAAAGAGGCAAAGGATGCTATAGGCTTAGTCTCAACCCTTAAGTTAAGGGAAAAAGAAATTAAAAAGATGGAAGAGGTAAGAAGAAAGGCAGAACCTAGCGGCGCTGTTATTTTAACCCAACATCCACAGAGGAAAACCCCAAAAGATGAGATAAAAGAAAAAATAGGTATTATATTTAATAAAGGGAAAGAGGGTATCTTGGTTACGCAGATTATAAAAGATTCTCCGGCCCAAAATGCGGGTTTAAAAAACGGTGATTTAATAATCTCTATCTGGGGTAGTCTTATAGGTTATTCAAGTGAGGAGGAGATTGAAAGGTTTCTGCTTGAACCCAAGTATAAAGAATTAAAATTTATAGTTCAGAGAGAAATTTCCCCTCAAGCCGACCCCTTGTCTAAGAGCCTTGAGGATAGCCTTGGATTTGCTATTAGACTGGATGAAGAGGGATTTAAGGTTCAAGATGTGCTTGAAGAAAGCCCCGCACAAAAGGCAGGCCTTGAAACAGGGGATTTTATACATATGATAAACGATGAATCCGTAAGGTATATGAACCTTGAAAAGGCTAAGAACTTAATGCACACAAAAGCCAAGGAAGGCACACTTAGACTTATGGTAAGAAAAGAAATTTCCCTGATAAGAAAAGAGTAGGTTCTATTAGTAACGAGTAACCCGTAACGGGTAACGAGTAATCAAACCAATTTTTATTACGCATTACTCATTACGCGTTACTAGTTCATAAGGAGGTGAGAAATGCCAACCAAAGAATTGAGAAGGAAATATCTTGTTAGGAAGTTTCAGTTAAAGTTTGCGGGTTTTGTTTTAGTGTTTATGTTAATAATAGGTTTTGTTTGTGGATTTATCGTGTATAACTCTGGGATGACAGTTCTTGTTAGGAGGCTTTCGGGAGTTTTTCCCCAACATAGGCTTATAGCCATATTAAACGAGATGAACATTAGACTTGCTATAGGATTTATCCTTGCCCTCGTTCTCATTTTTATAGCGAGCATATTTGTCTCACACAGGATAGCAGGTCCCTTGGTGAGAATAGAAAAGAGCCTATCGGACATAGGAGGTGGAAAACTCTCTCTAGTAATAAAATTGAGAAAAACCGACGAACTTCAGGAGCTTGCCCAGACCATAAATAATATGACCCTGTCACTAAAGGAGAAATTAAAGATACCAAAAGAGCAAACCATTAAGAGTTCTGAAGTTTTGGAATCTATTAAGACAGAGTTAGCAAAAACCTCACCAGATTTGACAGAATTAGCATCTCGCATAAAAGAATTGGATACCCAGATAAACAATCTTAAGGAAGATTTTTCAAAATTTGTTTTGAGCTAATTTTGCATTTGCACTTAATAACCAGTAACCAATAACTTATAACTTTACATGGGGCTACCTGACTTTTCAGTAAGAAGACCTGTTACAACTATAATGATATATATTGGCGTGATTATCCTCGGGATAATCTCATGGAGCCGTCTTCCTCAGGAACTTTTCCCACCTATTACATATCCCCAATTATCAGTTGTTACAAATTACGAAAATGCTGCGCCAGAAGAGGTAGAATTTTTAATTACAAAACCAATAGAAGAGGCTATCGCCACAGTTCCCAACATAAAAAGCATAAGTTCTACCTCTAAAGAGGGAACCTCCCTGGTTATGGCGGAGTTCAACTGGGGAACGAATATGGACTTTGCTGCTTTAGGAATGAGAGAAAAAATAGACCTTATTAAGGAGCGACTCCCCAGAGACTGCGAAGAGCCCATAGTAATGAAATATAATCCCTTTGAGCTTCCCATCCTGGTTTTGAGTGTTACTGGTTCTGGGGATCTTCAGGATCTGCTCGCCACTACCAAAAAACTTATCAAGGATGAACTGGAAAAAATAGAAGGGGTTGCCTCATGCAATATATCCGGCGGTCTTGAGAGGGAGATATTGGTTGAAATAGACCAAGGTAGACTTAATGCCTCAAACATTTCGCTTATAACAGTGTTAGAAACCCTAAATAAATCAAATATAAATTATCCTGCAGGAACGATAAAGGAGAGTTTCTACGAATATCTCATAAGGACGATGGGCGAATACCAAAGGGTGTCTGATATAAAAGATACGGTGATAGAGGTGGAGGATAAGAAAGAGATAGCCCTTAAAAAGATAAAGTCTTTAGCAGAACTTGAGGAGCAGTCATCTCTCAATAAGGAGGAAGGCCTTAAGAGGTTTATATTATTAGCCGATATGGGAGAGATTAAGGATACCATAAAGGAAAAGACAAGTATCTCTAGATACAATGGCATAGATAATATTTCCATATCAATCCAGAAGCAGGCAGGCAGTTTCACGCTCCAGGTTGCAGACAGGGTAAAGAAGACACTTACAGCCATAAAGCGAAATCTTCCAAAAGATGTACGCGTGAAAATAGTTTATGACCAGTCCGAATTTATAAGGCAATCAATCAATGGCGTTAGAGATGCAGCATTGCAGGGCGGTCTTTTGGCATTTTTAGTGTTGCTCATCTTTTTAAAGGATTTTTGGCTTTCTGCCATTGTCATCACAATCACTCCAATAACAATACTCGGATGTTTCAGTCTTATGTATTTTAGGGGTATAACGTTGAATATGATGTCCTTAGGTGGGATGGCGATAGGCGTGGGAATGCTTATTGATAACGCCATAGTTGTTGTGGAGAGTATTTACAGATATAGAAGACAGGGGCTCCAAGCCAAGGAGGCGGCAGTTATAGGAAGTACGAGGTAATTGCG
>VGKN01000167.1 GCA_016867055.1 Candidatus Omnitrophota bacterium | reverse complement strand
CCAGTAAAATGGGATAATAAAATAAAGGGATGATAACTTTTGTTTATCAAGATTATAGGCGCAGACAGAATCCCCCATAGAAGAACAAGAGGATAAACCAAATAATTGGTTAGATGCATAATAGACTGAAATTTTGTTATAAGCGGAAGGTTGGAATTTATTATCTTGGGCAACAACTTGAATGCGCATTGAAAAGTTCCTGATGCCCATCTGAATTGCTGATTCTTAAAGGCATTTATCTGAACAGGCAGTTCTGCTGGGCAAACTACATCTTTTAGAAAAACAAACTTCCATTTTTTAAGTTGTGCTCGGTAGCTTATATCAATATCCTCTGAAAGGGTATCATCCTGCCAGTTACCTGCATCTATAATACACTGCTTCCTGAATATACCCGCTGTTCCGTTAAAATTTATGAAACAACCCGAGGTGTTCCTCGCTACCTGCTCAATTGCGAAATGGTTATCAAGCATCATTGCCTGAATATTTGTAAGATAGGAATATTCTCTGTTTATATGACCCCATCTTGCCTGAACAAGTCCTACGCCTGGGTCCTCAAAATAAGGAAGCGTCTTTAACAAAAAATCTTTCTTTGGAACAAAATCTGCATCAAATATTGCGATAAAATCTCCCTTTGCCCTTTTAAGTCCTTCTCTCAACGCTCCCGCTTTAAATCCAACCCTATCGCTGCGATGGCAATAATCTACATCAAAACCCTTTTCTTTGAAAACCCCTGCCAATTGTTTGCACAGTTCCTTGGTGGAATCGGTTGAATCATCCAGTATCTGTATTTCTAATCTTTCCTTTGGATAATCCAAATCTGTCGCAGAGTTCAATAACCTCTCAACCACATAGTATTCATTATAAATTGGAAGTTGAACTGTAACAAAAGGAAAGCTACCGAGTTGTCTCGGTCTTTGCGGTGTTTTAGATTTATTCTTCTGATAAAGAATTATTAGAGTATAAGCATGAAGACCATAGATAAATAAAAGTGTGGTTATAAGGAAATATAATATGGTGATAGCATTAAAAATTAGTAACTTCATCTAGCAAATCTCTTTACCTTTGGTATCGGCTCTATATGGACTAAGACATCAGAGGCGCCTTCAATATTTTTCTTTATGGCATCTTCTATCCTGTAGGAAAGATCATGTGCTTTATCAACATGCATATCTGGGTCAACTAACACATGTAAATCTATGTGGATGTCATCCCTTCTCCCGCGTGTTCTAATCTTATGACACCTCCTTACGCCATCAATGGCATTAACAATATTCTCTATGCGGGATTTATCTACGGCTATCTCGTCACACAATACGCCCGAGGAGTATTTAAGTATCTTAAAGCCCGCTCGAGCAATAAAACCTGCTATAAATAAACTGGCGATTGTATCCATAAGGGGATAACCTGCCTTAACAAATAGAAGGCCAAGAATGACAGAAAGGGAGGTAAGCACATCACTTTTTGTATGCTGTGAGTCTGCAATCAGTATATCGCTCTTTAAGACATTTCCCTTGGAATATTCATACTTCATAACAGCTAAATTCAATAGTATGGTGAAAATCATAACCAGAAAACTGTTAGGATTTACCTCTGGTATAATAGGATGGTAGAAACGGTATATTGCCTCTTTGATTACATTAAAAACAATAAAAAACAAAAAAAGCGCTATCGTAATTGCAGCAAATGTCTCATATTTCTTATGGCCATAGGGATGTTTCTCGTCAATGGGCTTTGATGCAACGCTCAAACTAATAAGGCCTATAATATTAGATGTTCCGTCTGAAAAGGAGTGAAAACCATCTGTAAGCATACTGTAAGACTTTGTAAATATTCCATAAAATATTTTAGTAAATGCTACAACCAAATTAAGAAAAAATGTCAGGATTAAGACTATCCTTGCTTCCTTTAAGTTGTTTTTATGATTAGCCATAGTTTAAATTGGAAGATAACCCCATTAGGAATTTAATATCGTTTAGTGGAGCTTGCTCAGACTAAAGTCCGAGGCTTGCTCCCGAGCAGAAAAAGCAATATAGCATTCCTCCCACAGGCTTTGGTTCGTCTATGCTCACCATCCCGAGCATAGTCGAGGGATAGCCCGGGGATTTCTGCGAGGGATTAAATAAATTTAATTTAATGAATAAAATTTTATAGTATAGCCTGTTATTTAGACAGGAAAATAAAATACCTGCAGAAATCAACCCTCTTTTCCACAGGTATTATTAGATTGTAATTTATCACCTAAGGTTTAATCTGTCAAGTGAAATTAGAGAGGGTGCGAAATTTCTAATATAAATATTAGAAACTCATAAATACCTTGTTCTTATGAAATCGGATAGACTGGTGGTAAGTAATAGTATATGTTCTGAAAGCTCCTCATCTAAAGAACCTGTGCCACAACTTGGGGTTATCATTGACTGATTTATAATGGTATCCCTCTTTATACCCTTCTCTTTAAGTTTATTAACCCATCCTTCAATATTTTTAGACAAGGAATCTTTATTCTCCTTAAGAGCATTTGAATCCGTAGGAACTATACCCCAGGCAAGCACTCCTTGTCTTTCCATAAATTTACTGATACTGTCGGGATAAAGCAAAACAGTATCTGCATAATTATAGGCATCAAAACTTATTATATCTGTTTTAGTGGAAGCTACTATTGACCAATCTGTATTCCCACAACAGTGTATGCCTGAGATAGCTCCTTCAGCGTGAATAACATCTATTATTTCATTTAGATTGCTAATAAGTTTATCTCTATTAATAGCGACATATGCAGAGCCAACCGATGTAAGATATGGTTCATCCAAAAATATAACTATCTCCTTTTTTAACTCCTTCAAAAATCTTATTTGCCATTTTGCCTTAAGAGAAAGCATCTTGATAATTACATCTAAAATCTGCTCATTGTAATACACAGATTGTCTTATCTGGTCACAAACTGTCAATCCGAAACTAATCGGCCCCACAATCTGCCCCTTGATATACCTTGTATCCTTGATACCTGATGTTAGAAATCTTCTTTTAAATTCATACAAACCACTCGCAAAATCCTCACCTATTGAAAAATAGCCTAAATCTCCTTCAAGATATTTTGAATAAAAGACCTCTAATTTCTCCTCAAGATTCTTCTCGGTATTTATAAAAATCCTTTTTTGTTCTTTATCAACCACTACATTTGGCATAGCCTGGCTAAACTGAACATACATATTTTCATAGTAAGATTTTTTTGGAAGTTGTGGCCAGCAAGGAATTTCCTTGAAATGGGTTAATACAAAATCAACGGCTTCTTTTACGTCAGCGTGGGGCATACTTCCAATAGCTGAGGCTGAAAGGCGAGGGGCAAAGTGCATATTCTATCCCTTGAAATTAGAAAGAATTTGTAGTCTTAGACCATATTACCATCTTTATTTAATATTTCTTTTAAGGAAATAGGCAAGTCTTTCAAGTTCTATAGATAAGTCAATATTTAACAACTCTACATTTTTGGGCACATTTGGTCTTATAGGCGCAAAATTTAAGATTGCTTTAACTGAGTATTTGACAAGCAAATTTATTATAGACTGGGCTGCAGACGCAGGCACAGTAACAATAGCCATCTTTATAGACAATATATCTATTCTTTCCTTTATCTCCGATATATCCTGAATATTAATACGCCCAAAAGTCTTTCCTATCTTTCTGACATCGTTATCAAATGCCGCAACTATATTAAATCCCTGTTCTCTAAAACCCTTGTAAGAAAGAAAGGCTGAGCCTAGATTTCCGACACCGACCAAGGCGACCCGCCATTCCTTATCTATACCGAGAATCTTAAGGATTTCTTTCTTTAATACCTCTACCTCATAGCCCTTTCCAGAAACTCCAAATTGTCCAAAATAGGCGAGGTCTCTTCTTATCTGGGCTGCCTTAAAACCAGTGAGGTTTGACAACTCATTTGATGAGATTAAGTCTTTCTTTCTGGATTCAAGCAACGCCCTGTAGTACAAAGACAGTCTTTTTATTGTTACGCTGGGTATGTTAATTTTCACATTCTCTTTAGTAATGCATAACGCAAAATAAGGGATTTAAATTACCCGTTGCTATCCTTATAATCGCATACATTTATAATTCTACAGCGCCCACACTTCGGAAACCTGCTTGTACAGACCTCCTGGCCAAACTTAACAAAGAGTTCATTTACAAGTTGCCAGTATCTCTTTGGAATAATCTTTATAAGTTCCATTTCTGTTTCAAGGGGTGTGTTGGTTTTAACCAGTCCTATCCTATTTGATATCCTATGGACATGGGTATCAACGGGTATACAGGGTTTTCCAAAACCATAAAGCAAAACACAGTTTGCTGTTTTTCCGCCTACGCCCCTAAGACTTAGAAGGCCTTCTAAAT
>VGKN01000166.1 GCA_016867055.1 Candidatus Omnitrophota bacterium | reverse complement strand
GAGTAGATTTACTAAGTTGGTCACCAATTTCTTTAATAATTTCAAGAATTCTATCTAAAACTTCCTCGGTAGTAAAAGGGTTCATTAATACCACGCGTAGAGCTACAATATTACTTGAAGGACTACTGGGGTCATCATTAGTATATCTTGAGCGTTCCATTGTTGTAGAAGAAACCCCTATACGGCCATCTTGCGTTATGGCTTCTTGAATCTTAGTATTAAGCCAATTAAGATATCTATTTATTTCATCCCTTCTTTTAGGAGTTGCAGTTTTTAATTCCTCCTGTAACTCGGCGCTTGCATATCTAAAGGTCAGAATATTTATATCCGGCTCGCTCAACACCTCTATATCTGGGCACGCCTTTAGAAGAGGTAGCCAATACTTCTTAGTAAGGCGTATATTTTCATCAATTACTGCTTGCATTTGCCCCAGCCAGAAAGTCTGTAATACGCTATAGAGACTTGCCCCTCCCAGCATAGCCCTTCCCCTAGGAAGATACATCTCGCCCCTATCTCCTACTTCAAGATATTCCATATCTTTCTTGTCTTTAATAAGAACTGCTCCAATAGAATATGGCGCATCGTCCCATTTGTGGGGGTCTAATGTAAGAGAATTTGCTTCTCCTACGCCTTGCATCAGATTGCGGCTGTCTTCATTACGGGATATAGCCACTAAGCCACCAAACGCTGCATCTACATGGAGCCAACATCCTTCTCCTTGTGCTATTTTAGCAATGTCAGAAAGGGGGTCAAAATTACCGGTTTCTGTCGTGCCCGCATTTGCAACAATGCCGATAATGAATTCGCCTCGTGCTTTTGCGTCAGCAATCTTTTCTTTTAAATCATCAAGTCTCATCCGCATATTTTTATCAACAGCCACGCGGACAATCTGTTCTGCCCCTAAACCAACATAACCGCCTAATTTCTCCCATGAGTAATGACGCTCGGCTGAAACAAGTATAATGCAACGCTTACCTAATTCTTCTATAGCCTTTGCCATACCAATCTTTCCTACATCTATACCGCGGTTAGCGAAAAAGCGGTTGCGCATTGCAAGCATGGCAAGGCGGTTTGCAATAGTTCCTCCGCTTGTAATAAAACCGCTGCATCTATCCTGGCCATATCCCATAAGCCAGCCGAGTTGCCTAACTACCCTGTCATGCATAAATTGAATACCCACTAAACCACGCGAATCGTCCGTTTCTATATTTAACGAGTCAAGATACATATTAATTAAAAGGTGTATGGCTGTAGGTCCTGTAACCATATGGCTAATATAAGAAGGATTGCCTATTGAAAGCTGATATGCTTCTATCTTTCCCCTATACTCTGCAATTAATCTATCAAAATCTTCCCCTTGGCAAGGTGCTGTATCGCTAAAAATAGCAGCCAGCTCCTCATCAGTTTTGTAATCTAACACCTTTTCCCCGCGAGTTCTTGCTTGATAGTCAATTGCGGCATTACAAATCCTACTCCCGATAGATTGGGCTTGGGCTATATTGCTGCCTGCGGGGTCAACAAAATATCCACGCAGCCGGGCAATCTCTTCAGCTGTCGGATATTGATATTCAGTCTCTGTATGAGATGTCTTTCTAAGCGCAAAATCAGAACCAAAATGCCTTTCCCCAACTCCAACGCAAGCGCCAGATAAACTCTCAACAAAAGCCCTTAAATCCACTTCTGAAAGATAGGGATTTAAAGTAGAAATTCTTAAAACAGGGCTATCTTTAAAATACCCTGAATCTATAAAAGCAGCTCTCGCCTTGTTTTCTTTTTGCATCTCTTCTGCGACCTCGCCTTGTAAACCTTCTACTTTGCCGCCTGCCGCAGGAGGATTAAACCTTACTGCGAAAAATGGTATGCTATCGTTCCCGTAAGTCTCCAAATCAGGATAATCCCTTAGAATATCCCTCAATGTCCTTGCCTGGGCTACTGAAAGTTTTGCCCATAATCCTAAGTTCTCAGTGCCCATCCACTTCCATATAAGCCATAATCTCAATGCCTCAAATTCACGCGAACCCTCCTCTGTATATCTTCCGAAATTAACAGCAAGGTCTTCTCCCTTTCCCAATCCCCCCACATAAGGAGCTGTGGAAGGAATGAAACCGCGCTCGCTAAAATCCCTTAAAAAAGTTCCTGAATAGCCGAATAAATCAAGCGTAACTGAATTAGCTCTTTTAATACCCTTAAGACTCTTTTTTAATCCTTCTTCAAATAAAAGCATACTGACTGAAGAGGCATCTACATGCAGTCTCACATTATGCGGTTCTGTAATATCTGCTATCCTATCAATCGGGTCTATTGATGCTGTATCGCGCCTTCCTGCTACGGCAATAACAGATATTACTTTCTTATGCTGTTTTTCTGCTTCTCTTAGCTTGCGTTCAAGGTCATTTGTATCCATCTGTAGGTTCTCATCCAACTCTACAAACCAAACATTCGCACTGCCAATCCCCATATAATTAGCAATCTCCAAAGCCGAGTCATAACCCTTAGGCACCAAGATAACCAAATCTTTATCGCTGACACCCTTATCGGTTACTCTTTCATCTTTTAAAAGTATATTTCTTGCAATATCCATTGCCTGCTGATTTGCTAATTGGTAACCGCTGTTAGATGGGATACCGCCTCCTTTTGAGTCATAGCCAATCAAAGCGCTCATCCAGTCTAAAACCTGCTTTTCTGCAAATGCTGAGGCAAAGCCTACCTCCTTTGCAATCTGATTTGGGTTTAATGCCTGACCGAGAATCCTCGAAAACACCCCTACAATCGGCAGGGGCATTTTAAGGCTTGAAAGGTTACCAAGGTGATTCCAAGGAGGAGAACCTACATCAGCAAGGGCATTGAACTCAGGCAAAATCCTACGAAGCTCTGCTGCGGCAGTAAGGTTAATTGGGTCAGGCCCTGTAAGAATATTCTTCATTGTTTCAAGTTCTTTTTGTGTAAACCTACGAAGGATTCCTTCTGCTTTATTTTCTCCTGTCAGATGATAGAGTATGATGTCAACAAATACCCTTGTTGCCATCTCTTTAAAATGCCCTTGATTTCTCTTGTCAACAAACATAAGCCTGGCTTGTTCTATCGCTGGAATCAGCGGGCCATAAATCTTACGAACCTCGCCATCCCATAAGAATTTGAATACGCAGAGAGGCCTAGGAGACCTTGCAATATCCCCATCTAAGGGAAGGAATTTTCTGGGGTCATCATAAACTGGATGAGCAAATAGAGCGGAGCCTGGTTTAAGAAGTTCTGGGTCAAGATGCTCTGTATAATATTTGGCAGCCTGTTCATTGATACAGGAGCGCAAATAAACTCTGAGCGCCCCTTCATTAAAATCCACCTCCTGCAATGCCCTTTTGGGGCGATAGTTTTCAGAAAAGATAAGTTTCTGGACTATACGAGCTCTCTCTTGGCCAAGGTGTTTGGATAAAACCGCATAAAATACAAACTCCCTTCTTAAATCATCTGGCATCTCCCAAATTAAAGAACTATATAAAATAGCCCTTTGGGGCAACCTTTTCTCAAGTTCATCAAGCAGAGATTCATCTCTCAAAGAAGAAAGGTTAAATCCCAAAACAAAGTCATCCTCTTTAATAACTATTGGTCCAAATATAAAAAATTCTGCCTGCTCCAATTCTCTAAATGCGTCTTTTACTCTTTCAATATCAGAATCGCTAAGATGATATTTTGCACAAAAGTATCCTTTAGCCTCTGCCCTTATATCATCTGCCACATCCAGCGTATCAAAAAATCTATTGAATTGCTCATCTAAATTCTCTCCTATTTTATTGCGAATAGCCTCTATATCAGTCCTTAAAACATCTCTGAGATTATTTCCTCTAATATCTCTACATTCATCCGCAGGCACAAATTCTGCCTCGGCTAAAAGTCTTCTGGCTTCTTGTCCCTGCATAATAAAACCGTCCTTAGTGACGGGCGAAGCGGCGGCTGGCGCGGCGGCCCCTGGAATAGCTGGCGCGACGGTGGGTGTAATAGCCTCGGCTGGTGCAGTGGGTATCCCAGCGCTAACTGGAACAATAATTTCTTGGCTTAATCTAATAGCAATGGGGCTTTCTGGGGTTTGGGGTTGACTAAGTGTTAGATAGGTATATATGACATTTATGGTGTGGTCTATTTTAGCAGATAATTTCTCTTTTAAGTCTTCTATATCTTTATAGGAATTAGCTCCTACATAAACTACTGTATTGATATCCTTAGAGAGGGCATCAATTATTTTTTGTCCTTTTATTTGGATATCTGCATCAGCTGGTAATTGTGCAAGGTCAATAACCTCTATATCCTGAGCTTCGCCAATACCGTTTATGAGTAAATCAATATCTGCTCTATCTACCTCAGAGTCTTTATCAATCACAACAAGAACCTTGCCTAT
>VGKN01000165.1 GCA_016867055.1 Candidatus Omnitrophota bacterium | reverse complement strand
GTTTCAACCTCGGCTATGTCACCGGCTCTGGCGAAGAGACTAAGGGATAGGATAAAGGAAAATTGGTTTAATATAAGCAAATCAAATGAAATCCAGACTTATGGAACGAAGTGACTATAAGTATGTCCCGAATGATGCAGCTACTTAAGTGTAACTTCGGGATCCCGAGGTTATTTCTGAAATGTTGCTACATTCGGGATTGGTTGAATTTGACCCTTGACATTTTACCTTAGAAAAGTTGCATCCATAACAAAATGTCAAGGGTTTAATTCACAGACGCTTCGCTATAACTTACGTCTCTTCGCTCCGTAAGTTATCTGTTCATTAAAAAAATGGATATAGTACTTATTGGTACCAACTACAAAAGGTCTCCACTTGCGATACGGGAAAAATTCTCTTTTTCGAAAAAGACCCTTGAGGTGACTTACAAAAGATTTTTAGAAGAGAAAGTTCTCTTATCTTGCGTAGTATTATCTACCTGTAACAGGGTGGAGATATACGCAGAAGTTGTTGAGCCTCTTTTAGGAAAATCTTATTTGAAAGAATTCCTGTCAGAATATCTTGGGCATAATGAGATAGATTTATCTAATTATTTATATTGCCTTGAGAATGAATCTGCCATCGGGCATTTATTCAGGGTAGCCTGTGGGCTTGACTCCCAGATTTTGGGCGAGAAACAGATATTAGTTCAGGTAAGAGATGCATATCTTTATAGTAAAGATTTCTGGAAGGCCTCAGACTATCTTGATAAGATTTTTAACAAGGCTCTTGAGGTAGGTAAAAGGGTTAGGCAAGTTACAAGGATTTCCGAGGGCAATGTTTCTGTTGCCACAGTGGCCATCAGGTTATTGGAAGAGAAATTGGGCGCCTTAGGAAATATTTCTATTTTGATTATTGGCGTAGGCAAGATAAGTCAACTTGTCTTAAGATACCTTAAAGAAAGGGATATCAAAGCAGTTATAATAGCAAATAGAACCTATGATAAAGCAAAAGCCATTGCGGATGATTTAAATTATAAAGTAGTAGGATTTGATAGATTATATGAGGAGTTAAGAAATGTGGATGCTGTAATTAGCTCTACTTCTAGCCCCCACCTGATTCTAAAGGAGGCAAGGATAAGGGAAGTGGTAGGAATTCGTAAAAATCCTCTTTTTATCTTAGACCTTGCTGTTCCAAGAGATGTAGAAGAATCTGCGCGGTTTATTCCAAACGTAATGCTTTATAATATTGATAACCTTAGTTGCATTATAGAGGAGAATTTGAAAAAGAGAAGGGAAGAGGTAGCTTTGGCGGAATCCGTTATAAATGAAGAGATAAAAGGCTTTTTAAAGACCTTATGGGAAAAGAATGCATTATCCTTAGTTCAAGGGAAAGCTTCTTAGCTTTAAAACAGGCGGAAGAGATAAAAAGTCAACTTGAAAGTTTATATCCCTCCCTTAGATTAAAGATAAAAAAGGTAAAAACTAAGGTAGATACCCTAAAAAAACGCTCCCTATCTTCCTTTGATTCTAAAGGCATATTTACAAAGGAGCTTGATGAGGCGCTTATTCGCAAAGAGATAGATATTGCTGTGCATAGTTTAAAGGATTTACCCACCAGGATTCCCGACGATTTAACCCTTGCCTGTATACCCAAGAGGCATTCGCCGTATGATGCGCTTATATCAAAGGGATTAACTAAACTTAAGGATTTGCCAAAGAGAGCCAGAATTGGCACCTCAAGCCCCAGGAGGAAGGCATTTTTATTAAGTTTAAGAGGTGACCTCATAGTAGAACCTATAAGAGGAAATTTAGATACAAGAATAAGAAAACTGGATAACGGAGAGTTTGACGGCCTTGTCTTATCAGAGGCTGCTATAAACCGTATAGGTTTACAGAATAAAATAGCAGAGGTTTTTAAGGATGAGGATTTTCTTCCGCAGGCTGGACAGGGTGCATTAGGAGTGATAGTTAGAGATAGTGATAGGCAAACTAAAAAACTGTTAGAGCCTATTAACCATAACCCATCTTATATAGAGGTGATGGCTGAGAGAGAATTCTTAAATGCCTTAGGAGGTGGTTGCCGATTACCCGTGGGAATATTGGCAAAGATAGAAGCCAGTATTATAAAAATTACCTCTGTTATTTTAAGTCCTGATGGAAAAAAGAAAATCTCAAAAAATATCTCTGGCAATATTTCTCAAGCGTTATCATTAGCAAATAAACTCGCTATGTTCTTTAAAAATGAGGGCATAGATAATTTATGGCAAAGGGAAGGGTCTATATCGTAGGGGCAGGTCCTGGAAGTCCTGATTTAATCACAATAAGAGGCCTTGAAGTTTTAGCTAAAGCAGATGTGGTTATTTACGATTATCTTGTGGATAAGAGGCTTTTATTAAAGGCAAAGCAGAACGCTAAATTAATCTGTTGCGATGAATTAGGTAGGCTAAGGCATTCCGATGGATTCCTTGTTCATCAAGAAAGAATAAATGACATTATGGTTAGAAAAGCAAAGCAGTCTAAAATAGTAGTTCGGCTTAAAAATGGTGACCCCTCTATTTTTAGCAGACTTTCACAAGAATTAGATGCCTTGGTTAAGAATAAAATAGAATTTGAGATTATCCCTGGGGTTACTGCAGCGAGCGCTACTTCTTGTTTAACAGGAATTCCTCTGACTGACCGAAGGTTTGCTTCAAGTTGTGTTTTTGCCACAGGCCATGAAGGCCCTTTAAAGAAAACCAGTTTTCTTGATTGGGATAGTCTGGCAAAAAGTGGCACAATAGTTTTGTATATGGCTATAGAAAATCTCTCTGGAATAGTTAAACAATTACTTAGGGTAGGAAAGTCGCCAGATACGCCCTGTGCTATAGTTTGCGATGCAGCCCTGCCCACCCAAAAGGTTTTAATTGGCACCTTAAACGATATTTCAGCCAGAGCTAAAGAGCAGAATATTGCACCGCCAGCTATAATTATAATTGGAGAAGTAGTTGGACTTGGGGAAAGATTTAACTGGGTTAGGAAACTGCCTCTTTTTGGAAAAAGGATTTTGATAACAAGTTCTATAGAATCAGCTATAAAATTTGCCAAGATGCTTGAAGGATACGGAGCAACCACTTATATACTACCAACAGTTGAGCCAAGGAATATAGACCCTAAGAAACTGGATTGGTATATAAACAATATAGGTTCTTATGATTGGGTTATATTTCTAAGCCAGAATGGAGCAAGGGTATTTTTTGAAAGGTTAAAGACGTTGGATAAAGATATAAGAGTTCTCAGTGGAATAAAATTCTGTGCGATTGGCCCAAAAACAAAAGAAGTAATTGAAAATTTTGGCGTAAAGGTGGAAGTTATACCGAAGAGGTTTTGTAAAGAGGCTATCTTGGAGGCATTTAAAAGGATAAATATCTCTAATAGGAGGATATTAATAGTTTGTTCTAATCTCTCTGGCAGCGTCCTGACTGATGGCCTCAAAGCTTTAGGTGCAAGGGTTGACTATGTCTGGGGATATATTGTGGTTTTATTGAAGAGCCATATACCCCAAATAAAAGAATTGCTAAAGGATAGACATTTGGACTTAATAACCTTCACAAGCCCATCTTGCGTCCATGGCTTTATGAATGGGTTTAAGAAAGCCGTAGAAAAAAGAAGACTCAATAGTATAAACTTTGCCGTGATAGGGCCTGTTACAGGCTCTGCCTTAGCCTATTATGGTATAAAGACAAATATTCAGCCAAGGGATTATACAGTAGAATCCCTGACAAGGGAGATAGTAAATTATTATAGGAGAAATGGAGGTCAAATAAAGCCCAGACTTATGGAACGAAGTGAACATAAGTATGTTGGTTGAATTTGACCCTTGACAATTTTTGAGTCTATGGTTAATTTCGACACCAACCCGCATTTCAAAAATTGTCAAGGATTTAATTCGCAGACCCCTTGACATTTTATGTCAAGGGTATGATTTACGTCGTCCTTCGGACTCCGTAAATCATCTGCTCATTAAAGGAGGTTAAGTATGGATAAACAGGTAAAGGTGTATTCAACCCCAACTTGTCCTTATTGTAAAATGGCAAAGCAATATCTTAGAGAAAATAATGTTGATTTTGAAGATGTTGATGTTTCATCTAACCATGAAGCAGCAAGGGAGATGGTAGAGAAATCAGGTCAGATGGGTGTTCCTGTTCTTGACATAGATGGTCAAATTATAATTGGTTTTGATAAGGAAGAGATTAAAAGAGCTTTAAATCTTTCCTAAAAGTTAATCTATGGTAGCAATATATGAAGGTGCCAAAATAGCTGGCTTATAAGAAAGTTTTACCTTTTTTAAATTATCCAATCCGGAATCATCCAGCGTATTAATAAATTTAAAATCCTTATATTCTTTACAGGATTCCCTAAAAATGAACTTAGAAA
>VGKN01000164.1 GCA_016867055.1 Candidatus Omnitrophota bacterium | reverse complement strand
CGATATTATATAACCTGTTTTCCATCAACATCTCATAAGTATAACCGATATAATCGCATTTAGAGCATGGACCTGTACAGTTTCTATGTCCCATAATCAAGCTATATCTTAAGGTATTCCACTTATCCGAATTCCATATTTCAGATAAACTTTGTTTTTCTATATTACCCATATTAACTTCATAAAGAAAATCTTCGCTACATACCGATACATTACCTTTCGGATTTACGGTCAGCATCTCAAAAGGACGAAAACATACTCTATGAAGTGGCTTGTCGATATATTTTTTATTGGGGCTGTTTCCTGCGCGGCTACGCCCTACTTTATTTGCATTCCTTAGATTAATCTTGATCCTGTAGAAGTATTTATCGTCTTCCAAATGGCCTTTAAATCGCCTAATTTTTTCTAAATCAGTTTTTATATCAAGAAGATTCTGATTAAATTGACTGTTGTTAGAATAATAGTTTATATATAACATGTCTAACCCTGCATTAAAAATTTTTAGAATTTTTTCAGTTGTTAATATGATACCATTCGATTTCAACTCCAGGTATGCCTTTGGCAATTTTTCTCTAGCAAATCTAACTAATTGAAATATACGTTCATCCAAAAATGGTTCATTATTATTATAAAATGATATACGATTGCAATAATTTAACTCAACCAACTCTTCAATTATTTTTTGGATAAGTTCATCTTTCATATAAACATCGTCCCTTTGGTCTGTAAATATGGAGGCGGGACAAAATCCACAAATGCCGTTACATTTTGACCTTGTTTCAATATGAATAATCCTTGGGAAAGAAAGGGTTTTCTGTTGCAGGTATTTTAAATATTTATGCTGCAGTTTTTTTAAATCACTAAACATATTCTTTTTTCTTCTTATGCTTTTTAATAAATAGACTATGAAGAACAACCTCAAATGGAATGCTCCATAAATTCGATCTGAACCTGAACTCTGCGATTAATTTCAAAAACAGAAATAAAGGTGCTTTATACAAAAGTCTAAAATCTCTTTTAAGCGTAAAAACATTTTTAAACATAACTCTAGAATAGAGGTATATCAGTTTAAATGTACCAGATTGATTTACCCATGGTAATTCTTCGAGCGATAAATAGCCCGAATATCTATCCAACGCCTGCACCCAATCTGCTAAATTCTTTGGTTCATTGTAACCCTTTCTTATGCAAAGTTCATATAAGGATGCCCCTGGATAAGGTCTGTATAACTGTGGTCCATTTATGAAGATTTTAGGATTTATTTTTTTTAATTCTCTAATAAATTTTATTGTTTTAAGTACATCTTCAACGCCTTCATCAGGAATACCAATCATAAACGAGAATACAATAACTATCCTGGTGCTTTTTGTAAAAGTAGCCACACGCCTAATATCATCTAATCGAATGTCTTTTTTTAAAATTTCGAGAACCCTTCGCGAACCTGATTCAGCTCCAACTGACAGATAGAATAATCCTGCGCGCTCCATTCTTTTTAAAAGGCCTTCATTAATATAACTATTTTTAAAATAACTTGCCTTTACATTTGTATGCCACTTAAATCTTAGATTCTTTTTTTCAATCAAATTCAGAAATTCCATTATCCGTTCTTTATCGCCAAAAAAATCTTCATCTCTAATATAGAAAAAAGAGATGTTATACTTATTCATCAGATATTCTATCTCATCCAATAATCTACCCGCAGATTTCATTCTTTGCGTTCTTTTATATACAATAGGATTTACGCAAAAAGCACATCGATATTTACAACCCAAGCTTCCTATAACAGATAAATGACGCCCTACTGTCCTAACCCATGAATAAGAAAATGTAGGATCAATATTCTTATAGGCATACTTTTCAATATAGAGCAGGTCATAATTTAAAAATGGCAGACTATTTAAATCCACAGGCCTATTTATCTTATCCGAAACAACGATATTTCTATTGTTATCCTTATATAAGATGCCGGGTACTTGTTTTATTCCATTATTTTCTCCTTTTAGGTGATTAGCTAATTCTAAACAGGCATATTCACCTTCGCCCGGCACTACAATATCAATATTTGGATCTGCAATAACCTGTTTAGGGTATAAGGTAGGATGTATACCACCCCATACTACAGGAATCTTGTTATCCATACTTTTTATATACTTTGATATTTCGAGAGCATATGGAACCTGTGCAGTCATTGCAGAAATACCTATAAAAAGATAATTTTTAATATTTGCTTCTATATCTTCCTTATAATTATCTCCCGCAATAACATCTATTATTTTTACTGGATATCCATTATTGACCAGATAACTTCCTATCGATAATAGTCCTAAAGGGGGGTTTATCTCAAAATTATTCTTAAAAAATGGGCGAATAAGGAGTATTGTTTTTTCGTACATTTTAAAAGTTCCAAATAGTTTTGTTGAATGGCTTATTTATTATCTCACGATCGTATGAATTAAATGCTTTATTAAAAAATGAAACAGCAATATATAAAAAAATTGATAAAATTGTACAGCAAATTAATGAAAAAATATTTTTTATAAAAGGCTTTGTCAGCAAAATTAATATGCCCATAATTAAACTATTTATTAAAATAGTAGCAAAAGCTCGCCATGGATAATTAATCTTAATGAGTCTCTTCGTTAAAAAAAGTTGAATAACAAAATAGAAAAATATTGTGCTTCCTATGGCAAAAGTGGTTCCAATGAGACCGAATTTCTTTGTCAAAAAAATTGTTGCAGGAATTTTATATAAAAATATCATACTGCTAATAACTGTTATTTCACTCTTTTCAAGAGTGGTAATAACATTTCTTATGGGTACGAGAAATACATAAAATAGCATAAAAAGTGATATAAATGGGAACAGATTAATGGCTTCATTATATTTGTTGAAAAATAAATTAACAATTTTATCAAACGATAGAATAAATATTGTAAATATAGGGAAAGCAAAAAAAGCCTTAAGTTTATTATTAAGATTGAACAAATAAGATAACTCTTTTTGGTTTTCATATTTTGCATACTGTCGAGTAAATACGACCTGGCTTATGGGCTGCATAATAGAGCCGGGGGTATATTCGGCTAACATAGTCGCCATATTTATCGCAAAATAAAATATACCAGTTGAAGCAGTACCCAAAAATAGAGTAATAAAATATGCATCAATTCGTGTGTCCCAAAAAAAAGATAGAATCTTAGCCATATATTCCTTTAAGCCAAATGTAAAAAGTCTATATTTTGACAGATTTGCTTGCTTATCATTGCTGTAGAGGTAACGATTAATCCTGATAAGATATGCAAAGATGAGAAAAATATCTGCAATGCCTATGCTTAAAACAACACCGAGCAAACCAAAGCCAAACTTGATAGACAATACAAAAAGTAATATCTTAATTATTGCACTTAAAATTTCGAAACATATTTTATACCCTTGTTTTAATAGTGCAAAAAATGTTGCCTCAAATATACGCACCTCCTCTCTAAGTAAACCCAGCAAGGCGCTCAAGAATAAATATCCTGACAGAAATAACTTATCTAATAAGTTCGGGAAAATTCTGGATAATATTTGAACTATTATAAGTACAATTATGCCGATAAGAAAAACTATTGTAACGCTAAAAAAAATAATTTTTTTTGAAGTGGCGAAGTCATTTTTAACAATATATTCAGGCACAAACCTTAAAATAATAGATGGAAACCCTAAATTTAATAATAAAACAAAAAATATTTGTGTGCTCAGAATTAAATTATACTGCCCAAATTGCTCTATGCTTAAATTTCTTACAAGATAACTTAGTGAAATAAAAGCTAATATAACCAAGGAGAAAGAACCGAAGTAATTATAGATTGTGCTATTAAATATTTGTTTTGAAACATTATTATTAACCATTATTTTATTTTTTTTCGCCCTATAACTCTAAGTTCGTGAGAAATTTGTATAGATTCTACTTGCCAACCCGATTCTTCCAACTCTTCTCTTATAGATGTAGAAGTGTATTCTCTATTATGCTGTGTATCAAAAAAGTAACTCATACCCAAATCTTTTTTTAAACCAGAAATCCAATTATTGTCTATATTCGGAACTCTGACTAAAATCTTTTCAGATATACTGGTTAATTTGTTCAAAAAATCCCTTGGGTGCGAAAGGTGCTCAAGTATATTTGAACAAACAGCTACATCAAAATGCTCTTGAGGCATATCTTGCGTTGCCTCGCCTACAAAATAGTTAATATTTTCTCTTGAATTATTTTTTTTTGCAAATTCTATAGATTCTTTTGATATATCATACGCAGTTACACTTAAAGACTTTTTGGCAATATCTATTGTTAATTCACCACGGCTACAACCAACATCCAGAACTTTCGCACCTTCTTGTATGTTAACCAAGAAAAATTTATGATA
>VGKN01000163.1 GCA_016867055.1 Candidatus Omnitrophota bacterium | reverse complement strand
TATTCGTAAAGATCTAAGCGAAATCTGTCAAATTTTTAACGAGAGAAGTCAAACACGTACTATCGGTATTGCAAGCAACGGACTTCTTCCAGAACGGATTCGCGCCACCTGTGAATGGGTACTGAAACATTGTGAGTTAGAAAAATTTAACGTTCAAATTTCGCTTGATGGGCTTGAAAAAACACATGATGAAATTCGCAAAGTGCCTCACGCATTCGCGAAAGCTATGGAAACAATTAAGTTTCTCAGCGAACTTCGCAAAGAACACAACAATTTTTCGGTGAATACTGCCCTGGCGATTCAACCGCGAAATTACGATGAAATTGAAAGCTTCATTGAAAATTTATTGCCCTTAAACATAGAGATGAAGTTTTTAGTTGTGCGAGGCAGTAACTATGGTACCTACGGACTCAGCCCAAAGGTTTCAAGTGAGTTCGACCCTAAATCTGAAGAGTCTGCTTCAGTTTCACTCAATGTTAAACAATTAGAAGCACTCTACTTTAAACTAACGGAACTTAATAAAAAAGCCCATGTTGAATTTTTGTCTGAACTCGAGCAAGCCAAAATGTATACAACACTGCGTATTCTTGAGGAGAAAAAACGAGTCATTCCATGCTATGCGGGCAACCTTGAAGGAGTGATTTATTCCAATGGCGATGTCGCCGTTTGCGAACTTACCAGGCCATTTGGCAATTTGAGAGAAGCGAATTATGATTTCTACCAGTTATGGCATTCTGACGAGGCAAATTGGATGCGCTCGATGACTCGAAGTTGCGCTTGCATTCATGGATGCAACCTGACTACTGCGCTGCGATTTCAACCGGAGATTCTCTACTCGACTATCATGGGGCATCCTCTCAAAAGTCGGGAGCAGCGATGGCAGCGTGAGCGCAAGTACGCGGCAGACTGACAGAACGTCAAGACGTGAATAGGGATGACAAAAAAAGAATAGGTGATTTTTATGGAAATATTATTGATTCAGACTGAACAGGAATTTTCAAAGTTGAGGGAAACTTGGAACAAGCTATTATCTAAAAGCGACAGCGATACTATTTTCCTTTCATGGGAGTGGACAGAAGCCTGCTGGAAAAACTTCAGGAATGGCGAAGAACTTTTCATATTGGTTGTTAAAAACGGTGGTGGAGAAATTGTAGGCATAGCCCCCTTCTACATCGCAAATACAAGATTTTTAGCTCTCCCTCTTAAACGTATAGGCTTTATCGCCGATAAGACAAGCAGTTCCGAATATCTGGACTTGATAATAAAAAAGGGTGAAGAGGAGAAAATTTTAAAAGAACTTTTCGATTACCTGGACGACAATTCCAATCTTTGGGATGTAATGGTTCTAAGAGAAATACCCGAGACGTCCATAAATCTTAAATATCTCCACGTACTTGCTCAAGATAAAGACTATCTTTTTAGGAGAGAAGAGAAGTTATGCTCATCGGTCCCACTGCCGGATAATTGGAACTCCCACCTAATGTCTCTAACGCCAAAATTTAGAAGACAGGTACGTTCATACATAAAACGCTTGGAGAATGATTATGATGTCAAACTCTATGTTTGCTCTGATGAAAACGCTATAGAACCTATGCTTCAAACATTATTCAAACTTCATCAAAAGCGTTGGGTAAAGAAAGGCTATGAGGGTAGTTTTAACAACACTGCCGCACGACAATTTTACCATGATATTTCGCATTACTTCCTTGAGAATGGATGGCTCAGATTTTACTTATTGGAAGTGAACGGGCAAATAGTTGCTTGTCATTTCGAATTTGAGTATAACGAACGGCATTTTTATCTACAGGGAGGATTTGACCCTGCTTTGGAGAATAAAAATATAGGGACGGTATTGCAAAGCTACATTTTAAAGGAATTGATATCCAGGGGAATTAAAGAATACGATTTCCTCGGGGGATTCAGCAGTAGTAAGAATAATTGGGGTGCATTGCCCAAATATAGTATAAATGTCCTTGTAGGAAAACCTAATCTGAAAAACGAGTTATACTGTTACTTACCTTTGTTCATGGAAGGCGCTAGAGAGATATTTGAAAAAGCATTACCCAAAAGATTAGTAAATTATCGAAGAAAATGGATAGCGCAGATAAGAGAAAGAAGAGGAATAAGGAGAAACGCGGAAGGTGAAAGGAGGTTGGAAAATGATAAATATGTGCATCAAGCAAGAAATGAACATTTATCTGACTAATAAGGCTACTTACGACAATGAAAAAGTGTTAGAGAGTATGATATCAAAAGATCGGCTACAGAAAGCTGAAGAGTTTATAATGTCATACGTCAGAAAAGATATTTTGAATAAATCCATTTTAGACATCGGTGTAGGGACTGGAAGAACCACACCATATTTAATCGAGATTAGCCAAGATTATATTGGAATAGATTATTCACTTGAAATGGTAAAATACTGCAAAGCTAAATATAGCAATATTAAATTTTTGCACTGTGACGCAAGAGACATGGCAATTTTCAATAATCAACAGTTTGACTTCGTATTTTTTTCTTTCAATGGGATAGATTATGTTGCGCATGAGGATAGAATTTTTATTCTAAAAGAAGTGTATAGAGTGTTGAAAGAAAATGGTATTTTTGCGTTTTCGTCCCACAATATTGATAGTAAAATTACCAGGGCGTATGATACTTCCAATATCTTATTTTCAATTAATCCTTATACAATGTTGGGAAACATTTATCGATATCTCCTTGGCATAACAAATCATCTTAAAAACAAGAGATTTGAAGTGTATTCTCATAATTATTCGATTATTAACGATAGTGGGAACAATTATTGTTTTTTAACTTATTATATTAGTAAGGAAAAGCAATTTGAACAACTCAAGGATATTGGTTTTTCTAGTGTTGAGGTGGTGAGCCTTAATGGTTCATTGGTAGATGTGTATTCTGAGGATAAACACCCATGGATTTACTACATAGCGAGGAGGCAGACTTTTGCATAGGGTCGAAACGTCCTGAAAAAGGGGTTTTTATGTCAACAACGAATATAGTCATCACTGTAGATACGGAAGAAGAAGGTTTATGGACAGGGATGTATCGAAGGTATAATAACACCGTAAAAAATATAGAGTTCTTACCTAAATTGCAACTTCTCTTTTACAGATACGGTGTTACCCCCACATATTTAATTGACTATCCCGTAGCTACCAATCCTCTAGCTATTGAAATTCTTAAGGATATTTTGTTACAGCAGAAATGTGAAATAGGCGCGCACCTGCATCCATGGTGTAATCCTCCTTTTGAGGGGGATGTACTATGGGAGAGATTCAATACTTATCTTAATCAAGAATTACAAGAAAAAAAGTTAAGAACATTGATAGAAGTTATTCAAGAAAACTTTGGTATTAAACCTCTATCATATCGCGGAGGATGCTGGCAAATTAGCGAAGTTACACTGATTGTTTTGGAACGATTAGGCTTTTTGGTGGATACAAGTGTGGTACCTCTTTGGAAATGGGATAAAAATACAATCATTTCATATTCTAACGCACCTCGATATCCGTATTTTCCCTCTCGAACTGATATTTGTCAGCCAGGTGAGAGTACTGTTCTGGAGGTGCCTGTTACAGTTACGTTTAATAAGGTTGTACCAAGATTTCTCGAGTTACTAATTATCAGGACACCAAGAATTTTTCATCTCATGGGCATTCTCCAAAAATTTGGATTGAAACGAATTTGGCTTCGCCCTGGAACTTTAACGCTGGAAGAAATGAAGTCTGTAGCAGACTGTGTAATACAAAATAATGGTCCTATATTAAATATAACATTTCATTCTTCTGAGATAATGCCAGGGGCTAGCCCTTATAATGAGACTGAGAAAGACGTTGAGAATTTCCTGAATAGGCTAGACATGTTCCTTGAATATTCCATTGGTAAAATGGGATGTAAAAATACAACATTAATTGATTACAGAAAATCATTCCATACATATCAATTTAAGAGATTTTTCATGAAGAAGGACGATGATTAAAGGATAGTCCGCTAATTTTCGTTGACTTCGTAACGCTGATTTCCACAGATAAAAAATTAAAGCTAACCACAGAGGCACGGAGAAAACATTTCCTCTGTGTCTCCGTGTCTCAATGGTTTTCTTTAAAATCAGCGTATCCGAAGGATCAACGGGCTATTATGGAATTGCAATGATTATTCTAATATCCATTCTCATCATTTGTTTTTGCTTTATCACCGGGGGACTGCTTTTCGTCATCTATAAGAAACAAATGCAGTTTTGGTTGCCGGGTTATCTAACCTGGCAAATAAAACGTAATCGTGCTAATAACAAAATCCCCCTACCCCCTTTTACAAAGGGGGAAGATGAAGTGATTCATCTGATGTTCTGCATTGTTGACCACTTTGAACCTGGCAACTCAGGGGTTCCCCTTGATAGGGAGCGGGAAC
>VGKN01000162.1 GCA_016867055.1 Candidatus Omnitrophota bacterium | reverse complement strand
AGGGTCATAACTTTTTAAATCATTAACAACTAAATTCAGTTTCTCTTCTAATGTCATTTTTTAGTAATATCTTTCCCGCTGTCGATTAGCTCCCAGGGTCCAGTCGCAACGCCATTTAAGGTATAAATATAACTTATCTCCTCATTTGAGATGCCCAATCGCTATCTTCTTAACTTCTCTTTCAAAAAATGTCTTAACCTCTTCCCATTTTACTCCTATCAACATACGTGGCATATCTTCCGCTTCTGCATTTTTAAAATAAACTTTTTTGAATACGAATGATATTAAAAGCCAATTTTCCATATTTGCGGTTATAATATCTCGAGATATGTTAAAAGGTATGGAAGAAAAATAGTCGTTGTCTTTATCTTTCTAATAATTTATTAAACTCATCAACTGAGAGATAGACGTCTCTTATTAAAGCACGTGGGAGTCCTCTATCCAAAACCTTATGTTCTGGAATTGACAAGGTAGTTCTCGTACCCTGCTTTTTCATAATAATGTGTCTACTTCTTGCCCGACGGTCAATATACCAACCCACCTTTTCAAAGGCCCTGATCGCTTCTTTCCCTGAGATTACGGGTAGTTTCATCAATCAGACCTCTATCTCCATCGCACCGAGTTCTTTGGCAGATATAGAAACCTCTTCATCCAATACCGAAAGGCATCCCCTTATGGCATCTTTAATATTGTCAATTGCTTCTTCAATAGTATTGCCTTGTGAATGACAACCAGGAATCGCTGGGCAATGCACCACGTAACCAAAATCCTCACCTTTTTCTATTATAACTCTATATACCATTATTTTCACCTCCTATTAAAATTTTATCACAATCTAAAGAATCTGCAAAGAAAATTCCTATCCTGTCCAGTCCCCTTTTGGACCAACTATAGCGCATATTTCACCCTTTTCAACCTGAAAAGTAATGTTATTAATCGCTAAGATAGGCTCTTTTAGAAAAGATACAATATAAACTGATAAAGGCTTTTAGTAGGGATAAACTCTTTGGTTAACTGGTATGTCTCTATGGCGTGTGTCACGGAAACTTTGGCTTGATAGATAATTTGCGGTTTGTTTAATCGCAGATATTAGATGGTTTTAATAAACCTTTTGCTTGCAGTAAGCCAGTTGAGATAGACCTTATATCCATCCAAAATGAATTTTTCAATACCGTTCCACTTTACATCCAGATATTGATGGGCGAGAATATTTCTAATCTTTACCCCTTCTGCAAGTTTCTCTGCCATCTCCTCATCTACTAAACCTATACCGCATGTCTCAATGAAATACTCTTTATAGGTATCAGGAATTTCCTTATCTTTCGCCACAAGAATAACCTTGGCTATATCTAATGACGCATTTACAATATTCTCAATCCACCTCTCAACACTACGTCTTTTCTCTCGGTCTTTTTTATATGTCAATAGAGTAAGTCCTTTATATTTCTCAATATCAGAAAGCTCAATCTCAAGAAAATCAATAATCTTTAAGAGCCGTTCTATATCTGTTTTTCTTAAGTTTGGCATTTAACCTCCTCTCTAAGTCTCCACATATCTATGTTTCTCTCTATTAAGTCTGTAGCCTCCCATGATAGCTCTAATATAAGACTCAGATACAAATTTCTATCCTTTATAGCCAATGGGATACCTCTTATTGCCTCCCATGCTACAGTAGGAATAGCATGATTTAATACTAAGAGATCTATCTCTTTTTTCAATAGTCTCTCAATCTCACACCAAATCTTTATCTCATTTGTTCCCTCTTTCAAATAGACTGCCACATCTATATCCGACAGGGCACCATAATGACCTTTGGAAATAGAACCGAAAAGAAAGGCAAGGAGGACATCGTCTCTATTCTCAAAGTATCTTTTCAAAATCTCTATATTTTCTTCCATAGATATCTCCGCCTTTACAGGTGGGGAATTCCCGCTGACTTAGATTTATTTAATATAGCCAAGTTTTTTTTCGTACGGCCAAATAGTGTTTCTTTAAACATAAAATATTCTCCTTTTTTATTCCTAAGATAAGTGCCCAAAAATTAGCGCTTTTAGGATCGATTCTCGCAAAAGAAAGAAATTCGCTAATTTCAT
Source organism: Candidatus Omnitrophota bacterium (assembly GCA_016867055.1). The sequence goes on along the minus strand of VGKN01000162.1, from coordinate 2,353 downwards.
CTCGATTGAAATTCTTACCCATCCACCCTATTGCCTTCTTATCTCCATATTCAAGGATGCGTTTTAAGATAAATAATCTGAACTTATCTAAATCTAATTTATATTCAAACGTGATAGCTTCCTTCTAATTAAATCAATATCAATCATATTTTACTCCATCTTTTGTATTGCAGATTTGATATATTGCCTTTCTAAAATCCTGAACTTTCTGGTGTCCATATACCTTGCTAACGCAGCTACCTTAAAAGAATTAAACAGACCTCTTGTCTTCTCGTATAAAGGTTTACCATTTATGGCTACACGGTAGACGATCATTGCCTCTGTTCCATTTAAGAATACTGGGTCAAACTTATCACCAAATACCGAAGAGAAATCTCTCAAAATGTCAAAATATCTCTCAGTAATTATTTTAGGCTCACCTAAAAAACCTATATCAATATCACATTTAGAAGTAATACTGCCTTTAGCATATGAACCGTGTAGAATTACCAAAGATAAATTATATTTTTCACACAGTTTATTAAAAATCTCTTTATTGTAGTTAAGAGCCCCCATTTGCTCCTCCCAAATGATTAAATAATATCACATAACTATGGTTTGTCAATTAAATCTACCCTACCGGAAAATAGGGTATTTCATTAGATTTATCCTGCACTAAGTAGGTTCAACTAGAGTAAACCCCGTTAGAAAAACCTTTTCTAACGGGGTTTACTATTACAAAATAATTTACATGCAATCTCCGGCATAAATCTGCACTGTTGGCAATATTGTATCCTTTGGCATCTATCGCATCTCTTTATAGGAGCGGGTAACCAACAACTGTTTAGAATTTCTTCAAGCGGTTTTTCTGATATGTTTCCTATTGGGTGCTTAGCTAAAAAACCTCCATAGCAAGAATAAATTTCTCCTCCTGAATGCACTAACAATTTCTTACTAGCAATGTTACAATCTGAGTTTGAAGCTACTGCGGTCTTCTTTTGTATACACCTATTTAAACCATCATGCATTGTAAAGACATTACTATGCGTTGATATCAACCTTAAAAGATTAGAATCAATTTGTTCGGAATAGATAAGAAAGGTGTTATCCTTTATGTATGGATTTGATAATATCAAATTAAAAAATTTAATATCCTTAGGAACGCGATAACTAAGCAATGGAAAACAAAGTAATTTGCGTTCCTTAAACAAATCCTTAAGAGCTATAAATCTTCCAATACTAGTCCTAGAGGAATTTTTAAGCCTGATTAGGGGAACTATGGATAATCTATTATAAGATTGGTACCAATCGGCTTCTTTTTCAAAAAAATTTAATAGCTGTAAGATTGCCCTGGTTCCTTTTGAATTAATATCCTCGTTGACCTCAAGCCATAATTCACATGAAAGATACTTAAATTTTTCTAAACAGATTTTAATAGCCTCTAATATTTTTATCGGCATCCCTATTAACACTATTATTAGTGATGTATTTGATATAAAAAACAATTTCTCAAGGAAATATTTATCAAATTTTATATATTTCGTTTGGTTGTTATTAACTATTGTTGCCTCGGTTGGAACATAATAAAACATAGGTCTTTTTGCTTTTTAAAATACAATTTTTAACAGATTAGGCTGTGGATAAAAATAGTCTATAGAATAGCAAGTCATAACATAATTTTCCAACTCATTCAGGTTAACCTTATCCGCTTCAACTGTGTCTAAGAAACTCTCTAGTTCACAGCGTCTTCTTATTCCTGAGATATCTTGTCTGTTCATATATTCAGTTTCAAATGTTGCTGCCGGAGACAAAAACAAGGGGCGTTGTTTATTTATGATATGTATGCCGAATTTCTCTGGATTATCATAAATATCTGTACCAAAATATAAACTTAACTGTTGCCCTTGGGAATTCCCACGCATTTTCACCTTTAGATCCTTGATAAACTCTAAAGTCTGACAGGCAGATCCATAAGTTTGTTTTGGCAGTCCATAAATGGTAAATACCTCCGCTTCAATGCCTAAATCCTGGGTCATTTTAACAATTTTCCTGAATTGCTCCAGATCAATTTTTTTGTTTATAGCCTTAAGAACCTTCTTATCGGCCGATTCTAAACCATAAGCTATCCATTTAACTCCACCCTTTGCCATTTTAGCTAACATGTCTATATCAACTAGGTCAACGCGAGTTTCGCACCAAATATTTATTTCCCATCTTTTTTTTATAATTCCATCCATTATTTCCATTGTTCGTTTTTTATCAAAGGTAAAATTTGGGTCACAAAAAAAGAAATTTCGGATATTATTTCTAATGCAGGTGCCTATGTCTTCTAAGACTCTTTGAGGCGAATGATATCTTATAGTACGCTGAAAGG
>VGKN01000161.1 GCA_016867055.1 Candidatus Omnitrophota bacterium | reverse complement strand
GACCGCCTGCCGTAATACCGGCAGCGCTTTCAATATAACTGGTAACTGTCGGAGTTCCGCAAGTCGCTCCCACGCATGTCCCTATGGCATCTGTGAGCATTGCCTTTCCTGCTCTCGGGAGCTTACCCTGCCTCATAAACCCTCCCGCTTCTCCAACACCAGCAAGCGTTCCAACTGTATCAAAGATATCCATGAATAGAAATATAAAGATTATGGAAAGAAAACCTAATCTCATTGCTCCAAAAATATCCATCTTAAGAAAGGTGGGCATCATTGAGGGAGGCATAGAAACAAATCCCTGGTATTTAACAATGCCCAATGGAATACCCACAGCTGCAGTAACCAATATTCCCCATAATATAGCACCCTTTACATTTTTTATTAGAAGAACGCCTGTTAGGATCAGTCCAAATATTGAAAGCAGAGTTGGCAGACTGAGCACATTGCCTAGCGTAACCAAGGTAGCAGGATGGGACACAACTATCCCTGCGTCAATCAAGCCGATAAAGGTAATAAAAATTCCAATTCCAGCGGCTATCCCATACCTGAGAGATGCGGGTATCGCATCAATAAGGGCTTGTCTCATTTTGGTCAAGGTTAGGATAATAAAAATAACCCCTTCAATAAAAATACACCCTAAAGCCACCTGCCAGGATATACCCATAGTTAGGCATACTGTATAGGTAAAAAAGGCGTTTTCTCCCATACCCGGTGCAAGGGCTATAGGATAGTTTGCGTATAATCCCATCAAGATGGTGGAGATGCCAGCAGAGATACAGGTTGCCATCATAGCCGCTCCGAAATCCATCCCTGTCTGCGAAATCATGGCAGGGTTAACAAAGATAATATATGCCATTGTCATAAAAGTGGTTACACCTGCAAGAACCTCTGTGCGAATGTTAGTGTTCAAATGCTCTATGTTAAAAAAATCCTTGATGAATTTTAACATGGCTTTATTTCTCCTTATTTAGCACATAGCAAAATTTTTACCAAATTACAATCTCTTTCTCTTTTAATTTATAATTTCTTCTCAACTATTATTTCGTCACCATCCTTAACAGACCTTAACAGTTTTATATCGGTATTTGTCTTGCCAATAATTGTAACCTCGCTTGCCGGTTTGGGATTTTTATTGGTGCTTACTGGTGTAGGACCAAAAAATATGCACATACAACTACCTTGAGGCCAGTAAGCTATGTCTCCTATTTTAACATCCAGAGTGGGATTTTCCTTGGAAAGTTTCAAGCCTATATCAAAATATATCTCATCTCCCCAGGTATTTGCGATGGAATTTAGAGGAAGGTTAGCATAAATTTCCTTTGCGGTTCTGGTATCATTAAATTCCCCTTCAAATTTTATATCATTTATCCTAAAATTGACCTTCATAAAAATTAACTCCTAATCTGCATCTGTTCCTTAAATAGAAAGTAGTAAGTCATTATAATATTTTCTTAAGTTATACTAGGAAGTCTATCCACAAGTTCATTTACTATCAAATCAATTATTTCGTCGCTTACCCCGTCGCTAAACTTTGATTTTTTTCTCATATCGCACTGGTCGTTAATATAATCCACCACATAAAAGCGCCTACGTTTTTCAACCGCTATCTCCGTTGAAAAGAAACCCAATTTATAAATATTTGCTATTCCTGCTGTTAAATCAAAGAGATGACCAAGTCTGAATTTCTGTATCTCCTTCTCGGTAACTGCGTCGTAAATATGTGTCTGTGGATCCCACCAGGAAGGAATTACCCTGCCAAGAATATAATAAACCCGAAACCATGCAGGTTTTTTTTCCATAAGACAGGGGTCAATCTGCTTTTGAAGTAAAAAAATAAAATCTTTGTAGCGGTTATGCCAGTGATAAGCATCTTCCACGGTATGCGCATTTAATAAAACTCCCATGCCACCTCTTTCTACGCTATGGGCGGGTTTTACAACAAACGGCACACCGACCTGCTTAATCTTATTTAAGATTGCTTGACGCTCATCAGTGGGATAATAAATATAAGTCGTGGGAACGGGAACCTTATTATTGATAAGTTCCATATGCACTAAGACCTTATCATCAATCCACTTCAACCTGTCAGGATGATTGACAAAAAGAACTCTCTTTTTCTGAAGGAGTTGGACAAGTTCTATAAATCTTGAGTCAGTGTCAGAAGCACGGTCAAAGAAATAGCGGAATTTAATCAGTTTTTCTCTTATTAGTTGCAGGGTTTCATAAAGATTATAGGGATGGATAAGGTACGGCTTTAAGCCTTTTTTAAGGCAGATGTCATTAATCTGAAACACAAAATCCCTGTCAAATTCCCAGTTCCAGGCAATAGCCAAATCAAATACCCTTGGCAGTTTAACCTTTTTTGTATGGGTCTTTGGTGTCATTTTAATTAAAATACTATTTTATTAAGATTAGTCTGATTGACACAACAAGTAATAGTACGCCGAAAAGGCGTTTAAGTATCAAAGTAGAGGTATGCACGCTTATAAAAGCACCAAAAAAACTGCCGATAAAAATACCCAAGGCAATAAATATAGCTATTTTAAAATTGACAAATCCGTTTTTATAATATTCAAGAAATGCGAGTATCCCTATGGGCGGAAGAAACGCAGTTAAAACTGTTCCTTGCGCCTGATGCTGGCTCATACCAAACAAATAGACTAAGGCAGGAACTGCTACTATGCCACCACCAAGTCCAAAGAAACCGCCGAATATACCTGCTAAAATCCCTATGATTAGATACAATAAAATCACCGACATATCATCTCCTTAAATTTTACCTCGTCTATTATTTCTATTCCCAATTCTTCTGCTTTTTTAAGTTTCAAGCCAGGGGCTTTTCCAACCACGAGGAAATCTATCTTCTTGCTAATAGAGTCAAACACATCACCACCTAATTGCCTTACTATCCTTCCTGCCTCATCTCTCGCTAAGGAATCAAGCTCTCCAGTAAAGACAAACTTCTTTCCAGAGAGCTTTCCTGAAACTTCTTTTTTCCTTTGAGTAAAATTAAGCCCTGCCTTTCTTAGTTTCTCTAATACCTTTTTTGTCTGGGGATTTTTAAAAAAGTTATAGATACTCTGTGCCATAACAGGCCCTATCTCATAAATATTTGTCAATTCCTCTGCTGTCGCAGAAGTTAATCTATCAATAGATTTATAACTCTCTGCGAGGACGCTGGAGGCATGAACTCCCACATGTCTTATTCCAAGGGCATATATAAGTTGAGTAAGGTCATTAGTCTTGCTTTTATTAATGGCATCTATTAGATTCTTGGCAGATTTATCACCCATCCTTTCTAAGTCTCTAAGCTGCTCAAAGTTTAAAAAATAGATATCGCCGTAATCCTTTACAAAACCCTTATCTACTATTTTTTCTATTATCACCTCCCCCAGCCCTTCTATATCCATGGCCTCTCTTGAGGCAAAATGTTTTATCCGCATCTTTAGCTGAGCAAGACAGAATACATTTTCGCATCTATATGCGACCTCACCCTGTCTTCTTGTTACAGGCTCGCCGCATACAGGACAGGACCTTGGCATACTAAATCTTTTTTCTTTACCTGTGCGTTTTTCCTTTATAACCTCAACCACTTGAGGTATTATCTCGCCTGCCTTTTCTATGAAAACGGTATCGCCAATCCTAATATCCTTCCTCCCTATCTCATCTATGTTGTGCAGGGTTGCCCTTGATACAGTTGAACCAGACAGACTCACAGGTTTTAGAACAGCTACAGGGGTAAGGATGCCCGTTCTTCCGACCTGAACTATAACATCTTCTAATTTTGTTTGGGCACGCCTTGCATGAAACTTGTAAGCTATCATCCAGCGAGGACTTTTTGTGGTCTGACCAAGTAGTCTTTGCTGTCTAAATAAATTCACCTTTATTACCATACCGTCTATATCAAAATCTAAGGTTTCTCTTTTCTCCTCCCAACTATTACAATAATCTATCGTCTCTTTCAATGAGTCAAACTTTCTTGAATAGGGACTAACTCTAAAACCCACCTCCTTATAGAATTCTAAAAGTTCGGATTGCGACTCAATGGCAATGCCTTCTATATATCCCACTCCATGTATAAATATATTCAGATGGCGCTGGGCTGTAAGTCTTGGGTCAAGGAGTTTAAGAGAACCTGCAGCGGCATTTCTGGGATTTGCGAAAGGCTCCTCACCGTTTTCTTCCTTTTCCTCATTTAAGATTTGCAAGGACTTCCTATCCATATAGACCTCTCCGCGCACCTCAATAAACCTAGGAAGTCTTCTTTTTTGTGAAGGTCTTAGCCTAAGCGGGATACTTCTTATTGTCTTGAGATTATTTGTTACCTCTTCACCCCTTATCCCATCCCCGCGCGTTGCGCCTCGCACAAATAAACCATCCTCATATATCAAAGATACAGAAACACCGTCTATCTTTAATTCAACAACATACTCAATCTTATTGCTTGAAAGATTTTTTCT
>VGKN01000160.1 GCA_016867055.1 Candidatus Omnitrophota bacterium | reverse complement strand
TGCAATTTTAGGTATAGCAGGCTTACTCCTACTTGTTACAGCATTTAACAATAATCTGCCAGTTTTGGCTTCCCCTGTTTTACAGCAGACAACCACGCCTACACCAACACCCGCATCTCAGAGGCTCTTTAACTTTTACCTACCACTTATTCTAAGGAACTACGGTATCTCACTGACACCAACACCTACACCTGTACCTACCATAGCCCCTAATAGCCTCAGAGTTGATATAGATACAACCAGAAACATAGCTACAATAAATGGAAATGTTACACTTCCTGAAGGTGACCCATTTCCTGTTACAGATGTAGAGGCCATTGCCTTTGACGCAACTGGCTTCAGGGTTAAGGATCCTAATGGTAATGACCTGCCACCCGTTAGAATGGATATAAATGGAAATTACAGGTTTGAAATAGATTTAACGACATACAATAGGATTCATATCTCTTTTGGGTTTATAAATAGTAGTGTAAAAATAGGGGATTCATTCTATTTTAACCTTACCCAGGGCGCTACCCAGCCTTATTCAATTAATACTGAGCGAGTTAAAAGCATTCAAGGAAGACTTTTATGGCAGGATGGAACAACGCCCATTGGAAATATCACTGCATATGTATTTGATAGCTTGGTTGGTTATTCACCTATAGGTGTTGCTGTAACTACAGATGCCGACGGGAGGTTTAATCCTGTATATCTTGATTATCTTAAATATCCTGAGATAGTATTCGCTGTAGTTGATACTATAGCCAATGATGGAAGTTTATGGATAACAGAAGAGGTAAATTTAAGACATGGAGAAAGGGCTGTTAAGAAGGATGATTTAAAGATTGTAGGTAAGATTCAGCCCAATATACCATCGACTGCACCCCAACGCCTACGACGCTATTTAAGGTTTTCCTGTCGGTTATCTTCAAGTGGTTCGGGCCAGCACCCACCACTCCCACACCTCAGGCGCCATATGAAGTAAGCGGACATATTACTCAGGATACAGTCTGGTCTGGAGAGGTGCATGTAATAGGGGATGTAATAGTTGATGGAGGAGTTACCTTAACAATCCTTCCAGGAACAAGTGTCAAATTTGACAAAGGAACTGGTTTGCAGGTTAGCGGTGAATTAGTGGCGCGAGGCACAAAAGATGCTATGAGTACCTTCACATCAATCGCTGCATCACCAGAGAGAGGCGATTGGAATGGAATTTATATAACAGGCAATACTACCCTTGACCATATAGTTGTTGAGTACAGTAAGGGCTTAGAAATAAGCCAAGTGGAACATCCTACTGTTACAAACAGCGTAATGAGGCATAATAGTTTTGGAATTGGTGCTGTTTGCAGAGACGGTGAATTTAGAAACAATATAATCATTGATAACGAAAGAGCGGGTATCGAGATTGGTTATAGCGGTTCAGCCACAATAGACAATAATACCTTAGAAAATAATGGGTATGGAATTTTGGCAAGTCCTAGCGGTCTCAATGGTTTTATAAACCTTACTATAACTAATAATAAGATTCGAAATAATGAGATTGGCATAATGGGAATTTATGGCACTTCAATAGATGGGCATAATAATGTAATCGCAAATAATAATTATGGAATTAAGATTTCCCTCGTTGCGCCTTATGCAAATCAAATTTTTGAGGATAACCAGATTTATAATAATACCTATGGTATATATGCCCAGTATGCTACTAATCCTCTTATTATCAGGAATAACCAGATTTTTCATAATGAATTGGGAATATATGTTGATTCTGTATGGATGGGAGCTGATATTTCACAGAATGCCTTATATGAAAATACTAGGTACAATTTTTATAATAATACTACAAATCCAATTACGGTAGAAAATAACTACTGGGGTAGCACTGACCCTAGCGTGATTGACAATACAATATATGATAATGAAGAAAACCCAACCAAGGGTCCTGTTGATTTTGAGCCATTCCTTACCCAGAACACTGCAGTTATTAGGCAGATTAACAATAGCATTGATATGTCCGGATATTCTCCAGCAACCCAGCGCTTTTTTAGCCCCGCCGAGGTGCAGACAGCGATGCAGGATGCAGTTAGGCTTATGTTTGAACTTGCCCCTGATAAACAACAACAGACGATAGATAGTTTTATGTATGTAAAACACATTGTCTTTGCAACTAATTTCCCGCCGGAAGAAGGAGGCTGGCCGATACAATCCGGGGCGTTAATACTAAATCCGCAGACCGGCGAGAAGGATACGATAGCCATTAATCCCGCATTTATTAATAGCACATTCACTACCACAGAAGAACTCCAGGGATTTTTCATAATGACCCTCCAGCATGAAGCCCTCCACGCTGACCATTTTTACAGAGGAAAATATGGCATAAATTATAAAAGAGAACCTGACCCAACGCCGTATCTTATGTATCCGACTGACCCAACCGACCATAGCTTTGCTGGGTGGACAGAGAGCCTTAGCCATCAATTGAATGATTACTGGGAGTTAAAATGGGCTGACCATATAGGTAGACCGGATACATACACAGCTCGCTGGGCTTGGACTGCTTTGCATTTTCAGGACAGGGATATGACTGGTAGAAAGTATAATGGTCTTTTAACCCAAGCCTGTTACCAATTAGGAGGGGTTTTAGATAGAATTGCAGCGAAGGATATTTGGCTGATGGGCGTGGTGAGCTTTGACTCTACCCTGCATGGGGAGGAATATTTGGGTTCTGGTGCAAGTATTGAGTATGCAAGACTAAGTCAGGTGGAGACAATTTCCGATGATGGCGGAGCAAATTTTGATGTTAGGGTCGTTTTGGATTTCTTTGTTAACGGGCAATGGGCTTCGGCAATGTTTAGATTGACAAATGAGAGATTTGAATTGCTTGGAACAAGCGGACTTCAGGTAATTTATACTAAACCAACAACTCCATCAGCATTACTATCACCGATGAGGCATACAGCATTATCAACACCTGTTATGCCAACACCTATGGGTATGTTACAACAAAAACCCTCTATGCCTCAGCAGCCCTTCTTATTTGCCGGTGCAGGTATGGTGTTTAGCGGTGGCATTGGCGGTATCTCAGCATTAATCCAATCCTTAATAAACACCATAAATAGGAGGGTTCGTCAAAGATGGCTGGCTAAAATATTATCAGCTGCCGTTGTTGTCATTGTAATATTGGTATTAACTGTTCCTGTGCTGATATTAACTGTCGCCTGTAGTCCAGCTCAACAAGCACCACCTACCCCGCCATTACAGACAGCTCAACCGATTCAACAGATGCCTACTGTCGCACCTTCTATGGCAATAAGAATAACAGATATTAAACCTGCATCACAATATACATCAGAGGCTGAAAGACTCAGTGCAATAAAACTATATACTAATTATATTAAGTTTTATTTAAGACTGCCAGTTTTTGACTATGAAATAAAAAAATATAGTGAAAGATACAACAAGAATTTGACCCCATTAAATGTAATACTTTACAAATTAGCTGAAATAGGAGTTTTTGAATCTAGAAATACCCTTATAGATTCTCTTAATCTCTCAGAGCATCCAGACTTAAGAGAGCAGGTTATTAAAGCGTTAGGTTTAAGTCCTAAAGCCGCAGAGATTTTTAGGACATATGGAGTTATCATTGATAGTAGCGATGATTTACCCGAATGGGAATTTGAAAATATTGAATATGCACTTTCAATCACCCCACCAGAGCAATTAAAGGGTTTATCGTTAAGTTTTGCCAATGTGCAACTACTTTCTACTGCACAACGGACAGAAACTCCAACAAAGACTCCAGAGGTAGTTTCTAAAGTGGTTTGTTCTTTTGCCCTGCAGGGAATAGTATGTGATAAAGAAAATCTTCCTGATGCAAGAATGACTCTCCACGAGATTAATCATCAAGCTTTTTCTAAGTTATCAAAAGAGCGCGAAAGGGAGTATGAGGATATTTTCAAAGGCGTAACGACATATATTACAAGATATGCCAGAGAAAGTAATGATGTCAAAGAGCTGGTGGCTGATATTTATTCATATTGGTTTTTAAATTCTACTAACGTTATTAATTACGCTAAGTCAGATCCCGCTACGAAAAGGCTTGTAGAATTGATGGTGCAGGATTTCTTTATAGCCCAGAGCGAGGGCGAGTTATTCATTCGCTACTATATACAAGGGAAAGAAATTAGAGTTAAATTGCCTGTAGACGTGAAATTAACCAAAGATATTACCTTTGACCATATTGTATCAACGCAACAGAAATCAGAAACACCATTGGTTACTTCTGGCGTGCCGATTGGACTACTACAGCCCGAATATTATTTTATTAATAAACTTAAACCACTTCCCGCATTTTCTTATAACGAGATATCTACGTCTACCGCAAACGGCAAAGATTCTCTTAAGCCACGAGAAAGTAGGACATACCGATTTGATTTTACTGAAGGAATAACAGGTCTATATATGCAATATTATTGGGAGACTGACGCTAAGCATATGGC
>VGKN01000159.1 GCA_016867055.1 Candidatus Omnitrophota bacterium | reverse complement strand
ATCACCTGGAAATGGCCAAAGACTTATCGGCCTTATAAGACCAACCCTTAAAACCTCTTTTCTTAACTTTGGAAGAATTGTTTTACAAATTCTCCCAACTGTGCCATAGGCAACTAATACTGCATCGCAATCGCTTGTATGAAGAGTTTCAAATCTTACCTCGTATTTTTTAATTCGCTCATATTTCTTTTGGAGGACATTATTAAGTTCCTCCAATTTATCTACCTCAATAAGAAGCGACCTGATAATGCTTGGTTCTCTCCCCTTGCATCCAGTTAGCGCCCATGGTTTAGTCGATGGTCGATGGTCAGTAGTTGGTAGTCTTCTCTTATTACTGTGAACTGTGAACTGTGAACTGTGAACTTCTATGGGTTCCATCATCTGCCCCAATACGCCATCCGCAAGTATCATCACCGGTATTCTGTATTTATCTGCAAGGTTAAAAGCAAGGGAGGTAATCTCAAACATCTCAAGCACGCAGCTGGGCGCAAGCACTATTATATGGTAATCTCCATGACCGCCGCCTTTTGTTGCCTGAAAATAGTCCGATTGGGAGGGTGCAATGTTCCCTAATCCAGGACCACCTCTCATAACATTTATAACAACCGCTGGAAGCTGACACGCTGCCAGATAAGACAATCCTTCTTGCTTAAGACTTATACCAGGTCCTGAGCTTGAGGTCATAGCACGCATGCCAGTTACTGAGGCACCAAAAACCATATTTATTGCGGCTATTTCACTTTCCGCCTGAATAAATACCCCGCCAACCTCAGGCATCCTTCTTGCCATATACTCTATAAGTTCATTCTGCGGGGTTATGGGGTAGCCTGCATAGAATCTACAGCCTGCACGTATAGCGCCTTCCGCTGCCGCTTCATTTCCACTAAGTAATATCTTCTCCATTTTAAGTTACTCAACCTTAGACGTCAGAAATCAGAAAACAGAAGTCAGATTTTTTTGTCATTAGTTCTCTGTCAACTGTTTTCTGTCATCTGTATTTTTAAAAACCTCTATCGCTACTTCCGGACACACGATAGCACAGAAGCTACATCCTGTACAACCGGAATTCTCTTTAAAGCTTACCGCTCTATAGCCTTTTTTATTTAAGACCTTGTCTATATTTAATAACCCTCGTGGGCAATAAACTACGCATAACTCGCAGGATTTACATTTCTCTTTTTTGATTTTTATATGAGGCATCTTCGTATTTGTTAATAAGGAACTTTATCTTTTCAAATAACCTTTCCTTTGAAAGCCCATATTTATCAAAAAGGATATCTCTTCTGCCCTGTTCTATAAAAACATCCGGCAACCCAATAATCCTTGTTTTTTCAAATCTTATATCATTCTCCTCTAACTTCCTAAGGACATAGCCACCGAAGCCTCCCTCAGCAACGCCCTCTTCTACACAAACTAAGATTTTACATCTGGTTGAGATATCTTTTATAAGTCCGATATCAAGGGGTTTTACAAATCTTGCATTTATGACAGAGGCCTGAATGTTTTCTTCTTTAAGCCTTTCTCTAACCTCAAGGCAAGGATATGTCATACTTCCCAATGTAAATATAGCTATATCGTCTCCTTCTTTTAGAATTTCTGCCCTCCCAAGTTCAATATCTGCTCTTTTAGAAGATATACTTACACCGCTTCCCCTCGGATACCTTATAGCAATAGGGCCATTGTAATCTATAGCAAACTTAAGCATCATTTCAAGTTCGCCTAAATCCTTCGGTGCCATAATTACAAGATTTGGCATATGAGCTAAATAGGCTATGTCAAATATACCGTGATGCGTTGGGCCATCTTCTCCTACAATGCCAGCCCTGTCTATTGCAAATACTACATGGAGATTTTGAAGGCATACATCATGAATAATCTGGTCGTATGAGCGCTGTAAAAAGGTGGAATAAATAGCAACCACAGGTATAAATCTATCCCTTGCAAGTCCACTAGCAAAACCCACTGCATGTTGCTCTGCCATACCTACATTAAAGAACCTATCCGGAAATTCACTATGAAATTTGTCAAGGCCTGTTCCTTCTGGCATAGCGGCTGTTATGGCAACTATCTTAGGATTTTCTCTTGCTAAACTGCAAAGTGAACTGCTAAAAATATCGGTGTAGGTATCCCCCTTGGAGGTGAGTTTGAGCTCGCCTGTTTCAATAACAAAGGGGGTGGTTCCATGAAACTTATGCGGAAACCTTTCTGCAAATTCATAGCCCTTCCCTTTCTTTGTGACCAGATGTAAAAATATAGGGGAATTCAAGGTTTTTATATTCTGCAATGTCTTTATCAAAAGCCCTATATCATGCCCATCAATAGGTCCAAAGTATCTAAAACCAAGTTCCTCAAAGATAATGCCTGGCACAAGTAAATTTTTAAGTCCTTCTTCAAGGCGTCTGGCTGCGCGAACGACCCTAAAACCTAATTTAGGTATTCTTCGCATAAGGGTCTCCACATCCTTTTTTATCCTGTTGTAGATTGGGCTGGTTACTATCCTGTTTAGATACCTGCTCATTGCCCCAACGCTCGGTGATATAGACATTTCATTATCATTTAATATAACAATTATATCCCTCCCGAAGTGACCTGCATGATTTAGCGCCTCAAGCGCCATACCGCCCGCAAGAGAACCATCTCCAATAACAGCAATAACCTTATTGGTACTCTTAGAAAGTCCTCTCGCTGCCACTAGTCCCAAGGCGGTGGATATAGAGGTTGAACCATGCCCCACAGTAAAGGTATCGTAAGAGCTTTCCTCCCTCTTCGGAAATCCGCTCAATCCTCCAAATTGTCTTAGATTCTTAAATAACCCTTTCCTTCCAGTTAAAATCTTATGCGCATATGCCTGATGTCCCACATCCCAGACTACAAAGTCACTTGGCGTATCAAACACATAGTGTAATGCTATTGCTATCTCCACTGCACCAAGGCTTGCCGCAAGGTGACCACCTGTTTGGGAGACAGTCTCAATTATAAGAGCCCTTATCTCATCCGCTAATTGCGGAAGTTCATCAATCTCTAAGGTTTTTAAGTCTCTTGGGGAATTCACCCTATCAAGAAGACCTGCCATTTTAATAACTCCTCTTTAGCACAAAATCCAGAAGGGCATTTAGAATCTGTGCCCTTTTACCAAAGGGTTTTAGAATAGTCTTTGCTTCATTGGTAAGTCTTTCTGCCTCAAGATAAGCGCCCTGTCTTCCGAATATCTTAACATATCCCTCACTATCCAATATGTCATCCACTATCTGAAATACAAAACCAACATATTCTCCAAATTTAAATATTCTTTCAACTTGACTCTCGCTTGCACCTCCGCTGATAGCGCCTGCCTTTAGGGCGGTTGCTATAAGTATACCCGTTTTATGCGTATTTATATATCTAAGTGTGGCAAGTTCTAAGTCTTTATTTTTTGATTCTATATCTACGATTTGACCTCCTATCATACCAAAGGTAGATACTGCATGGGCTATATCATTTATAATCCTAAAACGCCTCTTAGAAAAATTGTCTTTCGTTAAAATCCCGAAAGCCAATGAAAGAAGGGCATCCCCTGTTAATATAGCGGTGGACTCCGAAAATTTTTTATGAAGAGTTGGTTTTCCGCGCCTTGTATCATCGTTATCTATGGCGGGCAGGTCGTCATGGATAAGTGAATAATTATGAACTAACTCAATTGCGCAGGCTACGTCAATTGCACTCTTATCTCTCCCGCCCACAGCAGAACAGGCGGCTAAGCAGAATATAGGCCTTATCCTCTTGCCTCCTGAGAAGATAGCATATCTTATTGCCCTGTGTATCTCTTGGGGATAATCATTTTCCTTTGGTAGTAATACATCAAGGCGATTATCTATAAGATTAGTTTTGGACCTTAAGTATTTATCAATATTAAATTTATTCTTAATCCTCGTCCCCTTGTTCTATCCCTTCGTCTTTGGGTGCCTCAAAGTTCTTAAGTTTGAACTTTCCGCTTGAATCCTTCATAAGCAATTCAACCTTTTTTTGAGCTACCTCTAATTTCTTTGTACACTCCTTGGCAAGTTTTACTCCTTCCTCATATCGCTTAAGAGAATCCTCAAGAGAGAGATTGCCATTTTCCAATTCAAATACTATCTTCTCTAATTTCTTTAACGCATCTTCAAATTTTATCTCACTCATATATCTCCTCCACAGTGCTTATTAAACTTCCTTTAAACAATTTCGTTTTGATTTTAACACCTTTTTTGGCAACGCTTGATTCTCTAATAATACCGCTATCAGGATAGAGAAACGTTATGCTATATCCCCTTGAAAGTATAGATAACGGACTAAGTGCCTCCAGCTTTGAAATTACTGTTTTAAAACCATTCTCTTTTATCTGAAGCAAATGATTAATATGAGTAATAATGTTTCTTGTTAACTCACCTATCCTTTGTCGGTATTGTTGAAGGATATTTATAGGATTTAACATCTTGAGTTTTGAAGTCATAATTTTAAAATTTTACTTCTTCATTT
>VGKN01000158.1 GCA_016867055.1 Candidatus Omnitrophota bacterium | reverse complement strand
CATGTATAGCAAAATGTCAAGGGTCAAATTCAGTCAGCAAACTTACGTTTCCGCCAATGCTTTGTGGCGGGCACTTTTCGTTCCGTAAGTTTGGACTTCATTTGACTTGGAAGCGGTATTAACGAGGAGGTTCTTTCTTTGTTAAAGAAGCTTAAAACAATTTTTATATTCTTATCCATTGCTTACAACTCACATTTAAAAATTAAGGGTGACGTTATCTAAAAACTCCTGAAAGGACTTTTTTATGCTCTCATAGTAATCAGCGGGACCCATAGAGGACAGATAAAAACCAATCTCGTTTCTTACTAGAAACATTGCTATTCCCCTTAGAGGCTCCCCCTCCTTTTTCATAGAGAAGATGTCTTTTACAGCATTATTAAATTTTTCAAATGACTGATCTCTATGGATTATATAATATCGAGAGTTTTTTTGGCTATCTGCTATCATATCTGCATATTTGATGCTTGTAATAGACGGGCTTCTTAATTTTTCTGCGTGCAATTTAACAATTATAACAATTGGCTTTTTGTTTTTATCTTTTAAACTTATAGATTCAAATTGCAGATTGATCTTGGTCCTATCAGCGCTTTTTTCGCTAATAGCTATGCGCCACTTATTAGGATTATGTTTAACAAAAAAATAAATGCTGTTTATCTCCCACTCGTCTGAACCTGTCGGGGCCACATTTGTCTGCATCTCTGGCTTAGGAAATTCTTCTGGTAATTTCTCTTTTATAATATCAAGAGAATACTGAGCTTCAAAGTCTTTAGGGTCAATCTGAAGACAGATATAATAGTTCTTTGTCGCATTTATAAGATCCCCTTTAAGCTCGTAGGCCTTTGCAAGTTGACGCCAAGCCACCGAATCGCCAGGGTTATACTCAACACTTTCTCTGTACCAATAAATTGCCTCATCAAAAAAACCCTTTCCAAGATACGCCTCGCCTAAATAAAAATATGCCTCCTCAAAGTCTGGTTCAATTATAAGAAGCTTTTTAAATTCAGCGATTGCCTCATTGTAATTTCTTGCCATAAGAAAGAATTCCCCTTCGCTAAAAAATTTTTTTCCTTCCTTTGAAACCGGCTCAACCCCTCTACCACATACAATTCCTATTAAAAAAAATAAAGTTAAAACGATTATAACAACTGATTGTATATTTTTTTCAAATATCAAGATTTCTCACCTCTGGCGCATGGGATTCAATAAATTCTCTTCTAGGCTCAACAGTATCGCCCATTAGTATTGTAAAAATTTCATCGGCTTTTACTGCATCTTCTATTGTAACCTTTAATATAGATCTTTGTTCTGGATTCATTGTGGTCTCCCAAAGTTGCCGGGGATTCATCTCGCCAAGCCCTTTGTAGCGCTGTATCGCCATGCCCTTTTTGCCAAGGGTTCTAATATGGGAAAGAAGTTCTTTAAGATTATAAAGTAGGAGATGTTCTTTTCCATACGAAACCTTAAATATCGGTTGTTTTTTCTCCTTTTGGTCATCACTTGTTTCGTATGAATTGATATCCAGCCCAAATTTCTCAATGCGGCTTATTAGTTTTTCAAGTTCGGACGTCTCAAAAAATTCTAAGATATCTATATCTGCCCTTTGGTCTTCTTTCTGCTGCTCTTTTTCTTTTGACTTATGTTTAAAGCCCTCCCCATAAGATTTTGTTATTTTAGCCAATTCACTATCATCATATACAAAATGGGTATTTTCCTCCACTTTTACCCTATAAATTGGTAGTTTTTTGGTTTTATTGTGTCTTAAATCAAGATATTTATGAAAATCTATTCCCTTTTTGTTTATACTTCTTTCTATATTTTCTAAATCAAAGAGTAATTCTAACAACTCTTTTATCTGGTGTTTAGTATATGTAAACTTATCCTTAACCCTCGCGACCCCTGCGTCTTCCAGCCCTAATTCAAGCAATATCTCGTTCATTCTGGCTTCGGTGTCCACATATTCTTCATGCTTGCCACGTTGAATCTTATACAAAGGGGGTTGGGCAATATAAACATGGCCCTGTTCTATAAGCCGGGCCACCTGCCTATAGAAAAACGTTAAAAGGAGGGTTCTTATATGCGAACCATCTACGTCGGCATCAGTCATTATTATAATCTTATGATATCTAAGTTTTGTTATATCAAATTCTTCACCAACCCCGGTTCCAAGGGCAGTTATTATTGTTCTTATTTCCTCGTTGCTTAACACCTTATCAAGTCTTGCCTTTTCCACGTTTATAATTTTCCCTTTTATAGGGAGAATTGCCTGAAAGCGGCGGTCACGCCCCTGTTTAGCGCTATTATGCACAAACACACCGCTTGCAAGTGCAAAATTATTGGTTCGCGGCACTTCAATATCATACACATCTACTTCTTTATTTAATAACTCCGCCTTTATTGCTCTGTGATTAAAATTAATTAATGCTTCCTCAAGTTTTTTTATATCATTATTAAAAAACCTTTCAAGAAGCGTATTTAATTTAAGTAAGTTTGTATTTCTTCTTGGCAAATTTTTTCTATCTATATCGTAATAATCGATACCGTTGTGTATGTCATAAACCGACTTTAGAAATTTCATGCTTTCATCAAAATACGTTTTGGCATAAGCGCGCTTTCTCTTTCTTCTGAATTCTAACGACCATTGTCGTCTTGTCTTATCCCTTCTCCACGCCAAGAGTTCTTTATTGCTCCATTGTTCTTTAGCTTTCGCGGATAGAACCTTCCTAATTCTAGGGTTAATCTTGAAGTAGTTTCTAACCCTTTCGGCTTGTTTACTCCTGTTTTCCTTGTGCGCCCAATATTCTCTTTGAGATTTATTAAGGATTTCCTGGCTACGTTTTCTATAAGCTTCGTTGCCAAAATAAAAATCGTGAAATTTTCTTACCATATAATGTTTATATCTGGGATCCTCCCGTTGTTTTTTAGCTTTGGTGCTTAATAAGACCCCGAATTTCTCCTTTAGAATTTTCGAGATTTTGTTTCGATATTCTAAACTTTTTTTTATTTTATTGCATTTCTCAACAACCTCCGGCTTATGCAGGGTAAGGGCGGATTGTTTTCTGTGGACATTGAGATGTTCTTCTTTGCTCATTCTAATTATATTGTCAGGATTATTATTTAACCTATTAAAATCAATATGACGTCTATATGCTCCCACTTTTTCATTATAGAATCCGCACTCTATATTATAGTTATCGCTCAAAAGGTGTGTAAAAATCCACTTATGTGTCTTTGGAGAAAAAACCATTTCATATCCCTGAATGGTAACCTTGTCTTTTATTATGGGGAGTTTTCTCCTAAATGGCATTAGGCTCATATTTGGTTTAATGTTTTGCGCCTCTACATAAGAACCATCTCTCAACATAAACTTATGGTCGGGAGTACATTCTATCTTTTCGCCATTATCTAACCATATTCTTATCGCCTTAGCATTTCTTCTGGTACACCTTGGGTATAATATTTTTTCTACTCCCATACTGCCATCATACTTTATTGTATAGCAGTAGTTTATTTTTCCCTCTTGCGACTCCCTTACCAAGTCTCGAAAACTAAGATTTCTTCCATCTGCCAAGGCTACTTTAACATCGCCAGAAAAACAACCGCCTGCTGAGTCACCTTCTACTATATATAATTCGCACAATGCCGGGTCCCGCTCTGAGCAGTCAGCAAGTTTGCCTGGTAGCGAGTCCGCATCAAGGGCGCCCTTTCTTCTTGTTAACTCCCTAGCTTTTCTAGCAGCCTCCCTTGCCCTTGCGGCAAGAATAGTCTTTTCTACTATTTTATTTGCCACGGGGGGATTTTCCTCAAACAAGGAACTCAATTCCTCATTTACTGTTGAAGAGACAATTCCCTCTATTTCACTATTCCCTAATTTTGTTTTGGTCTGGCCCTCAAACTGTGGGTCGGGTAATTTTACGCTAATAACGGCGGTTAGCCCCTCTCTTACATCCTCTCCAGATATATCTACATCCTCTTTTAGTAAATTTCTATTTTTACAATACTGATTTATTGAACGTGTAAGGGCGCTTTTAAACCCACTTAGATGAGTTCCGCCCTCGGTGGTATTTATATTATTTGCATAACTAAAGATATTTTCTGCGTAGCCATCATTATACTGCATAGCAGCCTCTATTCTTATCTTATCCTTCTCCTTTTCAAAAAATATTACCTTTTTATGAAGCGGGTTTTTGTTTCGGTTTAGATATTCTACAAATGACTCTATCCCCCCCGCAAATTTGAATTCCGTCTCTTTATCTGTTCTTTCATCCTTAAGGGTTATCCTAAGCCCTTTATTTAGGAAAGCGAGCTCTCTAAGTCTATTTGCGAGAATGTCAAAGCTAAGGTCTATCTTATTCCCAAAGACTTCTTTATCGGGCTTAAATGTTACCTTGGTTCCATTTTTTTTACTCTTTCCAATAACCATAAGTTTTGTCTTGGTCTTCCCGCGCTCGTATCTCTGGTGATAAATCTTCTCGTCGCGTCTTACCTCTACCTCAAGCCATTCCGAGA
>VGKN01000157.1 GCA_016867055.1 Candidatus Omnitrophota bacterium | reverse complement strand
CGGGGCATAAACGTGAATGCAATTGCTCCGGGTTTTATCCAGACAGATATGACAGCTAATTTAAGCGAAGAGATAAAATCCGAGATGCTCAAACTTATACCGCTTGGAAGATTTGGTAACTCTCAGGATGTGGCTAATTTAGCTTTATTCCTTGCATCAGAGAATTCAAATTATATAACTGGTCAGGTTTTTAGAGTAGATGGTGGTATGGCAATGTAAGTAAAGCCACGACTTATGGAATGTTATGAACATAGGTTGTTTGACTGAATTTACCCCGCACCCTTATTTATTATTTGTTAATATGTAAAACTTATATAATTTATCTATAAACTCTCTAATTTTAAATTTTATAAATATTAAATGGTGCGGGGTTTAATGCGTAGACGTCCCGAAGCTTCGGGACTATAACTTACGTCGCTCTTAAAAGCTCCGTAAGTTATCTGCTTATTAAAAAAGGAGGAAACAAGAATGTCGGTAGCAGAGAGAGTAAAAGAGATAATAGTTGAGCAATTAGGGGTAAAACCCGAAGAGATTACCCCAGAATCCTCTTTTGTAAATGACCTTGGTGCCGATTCCTTAGATACCGTAGAATTAGTTATGGCCTTTGAAGAAGAATTCGGAATTGAGATTTCCGATGAGGAGGCTGAAAAGATTACAACTGTTGGTCAGGCGATACAGTATATAGAGGAGAAAAAGACCAAAGTCACCTAAATGAGAAGGCGCGTAGCAGTCACGGGTCTTGCGGCGATATCTCCCATTGGCAACACAAAAGAGGAATTCTGGAAAAGCCTATTAGAATCGAAAAGTGGTGTCGGATTTCTTAACACATTTGACCCAAAAGATTTTCCCTCCAAGATAGCCGCAGAAGTAAAAGATTTTGACCCTTCCCCATTTTTAAGCTCAAAGGAAATAAAACGGATGGACAGGTTTGCCCAATTTGCTGTAGTTGCAAGCAAAATGGCTATTAAAGACGCAGGTATTGACCTTGAAAAAGAAAACCTTGAGAGGACAGGGGTTATCGTAGGTTCTGGCATAGGGGGTTTATATACTATAGAGCAACAGCATAAAGTCTTATTAAGGGATGGTCCTTCAAAACTCTCCCCATTTTTAATTCCAATGTTGATAGTGAATATGGCACCTGGTCAGATTGCAATCTCCCTTGGAATAAAAGGACCCAACTCCTGCGTTGCAACTGCCTGCGCCACAGGAAATCATGCCGTAGGAGACGCTTTTAAACTTATTCAGAGAGGTGATGCTGACGTAATGATAGCAGGTGGCACAGAAAGCTGTATAACCCCACTGGGTTTTGGTGGTTTTTGTGCAATGAAGGCACTTTCAACCCGAAATGACCAACCCCAGCGAGCATCTCGGCCATTTGATAAAGAAAGGGATGGTTTTGTAATGGGAGAAGGTGCGGGTATTATAATATTAGAAGAGCTTGAACATGCAAGAAAAAGGTCTACAAATATTTATGCCGAGTTAGCAGGATATGGCTTGACAAGTGATGCCTACCATATGACCGCACCCTGTCCAGACGGAAAAGGGGCAGGCAATGCTATGAGAATGGCATTAGAAGATGCTCAGCTTAATCCGGATGATATAGACTACATAAATGCCCATGGCACATCTACCCAGTTGAATGATAAGATTGAGACCCTTGCCATAAAGGATGTTTTCGGCGATTATGCAAAGAAACTGGCGGTTAGTTCCACAAAATCTATGACAGGGCATCTCTTAGGTGCAGCGGGTGGGATAGAGTTTGTCGCAACCTCCCTTGCTATAAAAGAATCTATTATCCCACCAACAATTAACTACGAGTATCCTGATCTAGAGTGCGATCTTGACTATGTTCCTAATATTGCTCGAAAGGCAAGAATAAGAGCGGCTATGAGTAATTCCCTTGGTTTTGGTGGGCATAATGCAGTTCTTGTATTAAAAGGTTTTTCTTAAATGTAAACCCCACTTGCCATACTAAAGCACTAGGCATCGGGGAAGAATATCCTAATATTGCTCTCCATCCCCTGCTTTCTTGCGAAAACAAGGGGTAGGGATTTAATAGGAGAAGGAGTTATGGATTATTTGTTTACAGAAGAGCAAATAATGATAAAAGATTTGGCTAAAAGGATTGCAGATGAGAAGATAAGACCGGTTGCCTCTGTACTTGATGAGTCCGAAGAATTCCCATGGGAAATAATGAAGATATTGTCAGATTCTGACCTTTTTGGAGTTTATATCCCTCAGGAGTATGGCGGAACAGGCGGCGGCGTTATGGAACTTGCTTTGGTTACAGAAGAACTTTCAAAGGCCTGCGGTGGTGTTGCGGTCTCGTTTGCTGCGAGTGCACTTGGAACGTATCCTATACTTTTATTTGGCAATGAGGTTCAAAAGAAAAGGTATTTACCTGATTTGGCAAAGGGAAAGAAACTTGCCGCCTTTGCTTTAACAGAGGCAGGTGCAGGAAGCGATGCGGGCGCAATCCAGACGACCGCTACCCTAAAAGGAGATTGCTATTATCTAAATGGCACGAAGCAGTGGATAACCAATGGTGGCGAGGCAGAGGTGTATACTGTTATAGCCCTTACAGATAGAACCAAGGGACCCCGCGGTGCAAGTGCCTTTATTGTGGAAAAAGGATTTGAAGGATTTAATTTTGGCAAGAAGGAAAAGAAAATGGGTATAAGGGCTTCTGCTACGAGAGAACTTGTGTTTACAGATTGCAAGGTCCCTAAAGAAAACCTCTTGGCAAAAGAAGGAATGGGATTCATTGTAGCGATGAAAACCTTTGACGTGTCAAGACCTGGTGTGGCAGCTCAGGCAGTGGGGATAGCGCAGGGAGCGCTGGATTTAGCTATAAAATATTCAAAGGAGCGTTTTCAGTTTGGCCAGCCCATATCCTCTTTCCAGGGATTACAGTTTATGCTTGCGGATATGGCGACACAAATTGAGGCTGCAAGGGCTCTTGTTTATGCAGTAAGCAGGATGATAGATAAGGGTCATACCAAAATAGCGAAGGAATCTGCTATGTCAAAGTTATTTGCCTCTGATGTGGCTATGAAGGTTACAACAGATGCAGTTCAGATATTTGGTGGATATGGTTATATGAGAGACTATCCTATAGAGAAATATATGAGGGACGCAAAGATAACCCAGATATATGAAGGCACAAACCAGATTCAACGGAATGTTATAGCATTAAATCTGATAAAGGAGAGTCTAAAATAAATCTAATCTTTTATGAATATCATTGTATGTATAAAACAGGTTCCAGACACTACAACTGTCAAGATAGACCCAAAGACCAATACCTTAATACGGGAGGGCGTTAAAAGTATTATAAACCCCTTTGATATGTATGCAACTGAAGAGGGGTTGAGGATAAGAGAAAGATTAGGTGGTAGTGTAATAGTATTAACTATGGGGCCTCCCCAGGCAGAAGAAGCGCTCAGGGAGGCTATTTCTTTAGGGGTTGACGAGGCTTATCTTGTTTCTGATAAGGCATTTGCTGGGAGTGATACCCTTGCTACCAGCTATACCCTTTCCTGTGCCATCAAAAAGATAGGCCAGTTTGACCTAATAATATGTGGTAAGCAGGCAATAGATGGAGACACCGCACAGGTTGGTCCTGGCATAGCAGTATGGCTTGACATACCACAAATAACCTTTGTAAAGAGGATAGAGGATCTTAAGAAAGGATATATTCGCGCTGAACGTATGGTTGAAGAGGGCTATGAGATTATAGAATCAAAACTCCCCTGTCTTATTACAGTTGTAAAAGAAATAAATATTCCAAGACTTCCTTCCTTAAAGGGTAAACTGCGCTCTAAAAATTATACGGTAAAAAAATTATCTAGCCATGACCTGGACGTAAGACAAGATAATGTTGGTTTAAAAGGTTCACCTACACAGGTTATAAAGATATTTATCCCACCTGTTCGTGCTGGCGGAATTATCCTAAATGGTCCAACGAATGAGACTGTTGAAAAATTAGTATCTTTACTTAAGGAGAGAACACCGTTTAAATAATGACAAAGCACAAAATCCAAATGATAAATTTAAGAGCGCAATTCTTGAGATTAATAATCTTGTGGAGTCAAGATGTCACAGGAAGATATTAGGGTTGTAAGGGATAAGTGCACAGGATGCAGGCTCTGCATCAAGGCCTGTCCATTTGATGCAATAAAAATAGTGGATAAGGTTGCGGTTATAGACCTTGGGGTGTGTAACCTCTGCGGTGCCTGCGTTGAGAGTTGCAAATTTAAGGCGATAATACTCTCAAAGGATAAAGGGGGTGTAGGAATTTTAAGTGAGTTCAAGGATGTGTGGGTTTTTTGTGAACAGAAAAAATCTTTAATTCAGTCAGTTTCATATGAGTTATTGGGAGAGGGTAGAAGGCTTGCAGATAAATTAGGTGTTGACCTCTGCGCGGTTTTACTTGGAGATAATATAAATAATAAAACAAATGAGTTGATATGCAGGGGCGCAGATAAGGTATATCTGGTAAATTCCCCATTTCTAAGGAATTACCT
>VGKN01000156.1 GCA_016867055.1 Candidatus Omnitrophota bacterium | reverse complement strand
AATTTTTAATTAGCTTGGATTTGCCAAAGAAATCAGAATCACAATACAACTTAAGAACAGGTTTTTCAATTATATAAGGTCTATTTAAACGGTAATTTAATAATTTTACTAAGTCAAAAATATTTTCTAATGCGTCCTTAAAGGCTAAAAAAACCTCAAAAGCTTCTCTATCTTCATGCCAAACTAATGGACTTAATTCGTTGGGCTTAGGAATTATTGATCCATAGTCAAGTCTTTCCTTCCGCTTGATCGTTTCTCCATGCATTTTGCCGAGGTTGGCTAGAAATAAAGCTGCCTTCACTCCCCAATATTCCAAATTACATTCTCGTATCCAAGTCTCTATAATTTCAGTCTGGCCTTTATATCCAAGAATTAAGGCAGAAAAATAGCAATTATAGAATAAATTGGTTGCCGAACTGCGTTCTTCTCTCTTATAATCCTTGAGCTTAATTGGAAATGAATTATATAGAGGAAGAGAAGTCACTGCTTTCTTAAGTGGGTTTTCACTTAACATTAAAGTTAACAACGAACTTTTACCCCAAATTTTATTCTTTTGTTTTATTATAAAGCTTGTCTTGTCTATTCTTTCGGTGAGACAATAATGCATATATGATTCTAAAATATTTTGCTTCATGTAATCAGGAGAAACCAATTTAAATAATACTTCGACTTTGTCAAATTGTTTGGTTTCTAATAAACTTTGACAGTATGACATCAAAACTAGGTCTCTTTGCTCGGATTGTTCAAATTTTTTTATATATCTAAACACTCTTTCAGGTTCTATATGAGTATAAGCAGCTGCTTTCGATAAAGCATCTTCACGAGGCTTAATATTGCCGTAATTATTCTCGTCCCTATCCCAACCATGATTCAATTCATCAAATATTATATTAACGATGTCGTTTCTTTCTGCTGTATTTACAGTTTCTAAAATAATATTTAATCTTTTCGAAGACATATATGGAATAGTATCTTCATTCAGGAAAAAGTTTAGACTTTCCTTCTTCTGTAGTTTTAGAAGAAGAAGGAATAGTCTGTCATAATTATCCCCGTTATCTAATAGACAATTTTCTACTTTGAGAGATAGTAATCCAAATAATAGAGCCTCTGTAAAGAAGCCTTTCTTCATGGCTGCGTCAATCCCTAAATCAAGCTGACTAGTAATACCTTTAAATAATTTTAAATCGAATATCGCCTGTAGCACCCATTCTTTATTCAAAGTAGTTAATAAAGGAGTATCGTTTCCATCTTCGTATTCTAATTTTAATAAGTTCTGCCAGCGTATATTTTCCGGTGCATTAGTTCCAACCCAGTCTTTTAAAAATCTTTTTACAATTGTGCTTGTTCGGCCACATTCAGCTGTACTCAAAATGTAAGCCTTAAAGCTTGAATGGAAGAAAACCAATCCCTTTATAGTCCTTTTAACCAAATATTGAATTTGTTCAAACTCTCTTGTTAATAACTGAAGCTTGCCCGAAGCTGTATTAAGAATCTCTAGAATTTGTTTTTCTTCTAGACTGAATCCAGCTGTAGCCACTAAAATCACTATATCTTTTGCCTCTGTTGACATGCGCCGCCATAATTCAGAATAATAAACTTCTATATTTCCTCCATAGGGAGGTATGTCTTCAATGTCTCTAACAGTTAATAAATTTTTAAGGCTTAAATCTGATAGCTTTTTCAATGTATATTGTATGTGTAGGGGGTGTCCTTGGGTTACCTCATAAAATTTTCTATAAAATTCTCTCTTGATTGAATAATTATCGTGCAATTTAATTCTTTTCTTTCTTAAACTAATATTAATAATTTCATAAACGCTCCCTCTAGAGAGAGGTTTTATTTCTATCCAATCTTGCTTTGGGCAACCTTGAAAAACACTTGGAGGATAAATATCTTCTTCGAGAGGCCTAGTCCCTAATATAACCCAAATCCCAGGGAGACAAGGGAAAAGCTCGTTTAAGAAATCTTTTAATTCTTGTTCTTGGCTATGCGTTATAACGTGGTCCAGGCCGTCAATGATAATAGTTAAGTTCTTTTTTTGTTTAGTTAGTTCCCTAGATAATACCTGCAGGCATTCTTTCAGTCTAATAGTTTTAGGATTTCTGTTGTTTAAATCATCAATTCCGTTGGCGAATTTCCTATAAATTTCAGATTTCAAAGCTTCCTTGGCTCTTTCCGATTTTAATCTTTCACTAAAATCAGGATCGTCTAGAGAGATATAATAATGATGCCTTAATACGAATAATTTCCCCTCAGTTAATTTTCTTGCTAAATTACTCAAGTAGGTACTTTTTCCAATACCAGGGCCGCCATAAAATACTTGAACTCCAGTAGACGATTTTTTTATTCTGGAAATCATATTTTTATGGATATAACTATCAAAAAGCATAAAATCATCTGGTATAAAAAAATTCTCATTAAGAGAGTGTAGCTTTGTCCATCCTGCCGCGATTCTTAAATGTTCAATTTTTATTTTGCCGCTAAAAGATGGTTCGGTGCTTATGGTAGCCCATTTCCGTATTGCCTCTTTGAAAGCTAACCAGTTATTCTGCTCTCCCCCAATGCTTTCAAAAACCCTTTCAGCATTATCCAATGTGGTTTCTAGATTAGATTCGTCTAAACAAAATGCGAAATCATCAAAGAAAGCTTCTAAATCTTTTTCAGCACTAGGATGAATTTGTTTTAACGCTTCGAGATAATATTTTTGATAGCTACCCTTGAATTTACTAAAGTTTACGAATTTTCCTGTCTGATTCTTACGAATTTCGGTTGAATCTTGAATATCATTTCCGGCTCTACGGTTTGAAATTAGTTGAACATTTATTTTCGAGTAATTCTTTTTCTTCTTTTCATTTAACCAAGATTCAAACCATTTCTTAAAAAGTGACGGCTTGGTGCCTCCCCTTGTATTTTGTCTCTCTCTAACAATAGAATCCCAAGTCCATTCATCACCACTTATCTCTGGATGACAAGAAAACTTTATCTGTTTAAGCCAAATAGTGCCATTTTTATCATAAATGGCTATATCGTCTAAATAACCGAATTCATCGGCTTCTAGTTTAGCCCATTCGTAAAAATTAGGGGTCTTAAGCCAATTAACAAATAACAAAGCCGCACAAGCATCCTGATACTCGATTCCTTTTCGAATAGATCCTGTTGTTGTCAAAATTATATTGTCCCTATTCCAATCTTCGCCCATCATATCAGCAACCTTTGTTTTAGTAACCCTTTCAATATGTTAGAGAATAATGACCATTCACTCCAAATCACTTAACCCCTTTAAAATCCCCAAAATCATCCCTAGCCACTGTAACGTTTGGCCATCCGAAGATAAATAAGTACAGAAGCACATTTTGAACTAATTGTTCCGTTAATACAATACCATGTTTAGGATTCAAAAATAAAAACCTCCGAACGTGGCTGATGAGCCGTGTCCGAAGGTTTTAATTATTTTTCAGCCTGAGGCTGATCCGCCTTTAGTGGAAAAGTGCCAGATTTATCCCTTCAAACGTAGCACTATATTGTTATATTATATATCACAGGATAATACTATAAGCAAGTAATTTTTACCACTCCCTGCACAACTCCTTATACCCACATATCCCACAGAAATAATTCTCGTTTGGATAAAAAATCCCTGAGTGAATTGCCTTTGAAACATAGGCGAGGATTTTGAGGAAACGATTTATGTCTTCTTGGGTTCTGGTTGTAGAAATCTGCTGTATCTTTGAAGTTTTATTCCTTACCATCACATCGAACCTTAAAGATTGTTCCTGTCTACCTTCAAATGTCCTAAAAGCAAGGGCATAAGCGGTAAGTTGTATATCGGAATCAATTGCGGATTGCTGCATAGACCGTTTTGTCGTCTTATGATCGATAATAACCGTCTTTTCATCGATTAAATCGATAAAACCTTTTAGGATATAATCAACATTTTCAAAATGCAGCTCAAATTGCCGTTCTACTAAGAACGGTTGAATGGTTGGTGAAATATCTGTACGGTATTTTTCTATTATCTTGATTCCTTCATCCTTTACATTGCCTGGTTTTTCCCCTTCTTCAAAAACCGCTTCCTTAGCCTCGTCTTCCCATGAGTCGCTAAATATATCGGCCAATGTTTCAACTGGTAAATCTTTTTTAGTTTTAATCTTCTGGGAATAATTTAATTCCAAAACAGAATGAATCGATTTTCCTAACGCTAGCGAGCTATCCGGAGGAACAATAATTTTATCTTCCCAGCGGAACTTATAAATCAAGGGGCATCTAAGGTAAGATTTTATTTGTGTTACTGATAAGTGTTTATTCATTTCTAGTTACCTCCGATTTAAGTTAAAAAGGGCGGACCTAAAAATAGATCCGCCCCCTTAAGTTAAGCTAAACTACCATAAGTTCCTCTATCTTCTCGCTTGCCTCAGCCATAGTAAGATTGTTTAAGCCATCTATAAACTGGCCTTTTTCCTTGGCAAGACGGATGATGAGATTTTTCTGCTTTCTTGTTGCAGGAGCATCAGGGTCCTTTAACTGTGGCTTACTGCT
>VGKN01000155.1 GCA_016867055.1 Candidatus Omnitrophota bacterium | reverse complement strand
TCATATGATTTTTTTAAAAGAGGGCGTGGTCATGTTTTTCTTTTTTATAACAGGCCTTTTTTATATGTTGCATCTTTTCTTAAAAAAATTGCTTGTCCCAGAATTTGTACTTACGACTGTTTTTTTGGTGCCATTTATTTTATATTCAAGCAGTAATCACATTCAGAATATGCGCTCTGTGGTTGTGATTTTTCCGGCGTATTGTCTGATTTCAGCGCAGGGGTTCGGTCTATTTTACGCCTATATAATGAAACGCAAACGCATTTTAGCAGGTGCATTCACCATATCAATCGTTGTTATTCTGTTTATAGGCGCCGCATTTAAATCCCGTGAGTACATAAATAAAAAAACCGGCTATGAAGAGGCGTTTAAATTTATGAGGGAAAACGAGGGCGTGAAGCATTTCAGTTCCAATCCTATTATTACGCGGATTTACGCGGGAAGAAAAAATACGTTTGACATAAGGAGTTATTACCCGCCAGAATTAAAAGGGGGAGATGTGGGGCATTTTTCCATTGAGCACATAAGAGAATTACAATCAAAGGGATTTAATTATCTGGTTTTAGACCACCTTAGATACCGCTATAGTAACGTCCTTATTGCGGCTTGCGAGGCTGTTCCCGCTGTTTTTACCGCTTTTCATTCAAGCGACGCAGATAGGTTTGAGCAGGGATATGAGGGATTGAAGTACGCGGCAAGTTGTCCTAAGAGGATAGAGGTTTTTAGAATAAACGACCTTTTAAATAAAATTGAAGGTATGGATAAATGAAAGAGTTATACAGACAAAAGGCTTTATCGCAGGTTCCACGGATACTCGGTTTTATTGATAGAGACGAGTCTTCTCAGACCTTTGGATGCTCTGACCGATATTACTGGCATTATAAATTCTATGACTTAAGCAATGCAAGATTTCAGGAAGCATCGCTTCTATTAGCCCTGTTATATAAATATGATTTTGAAAATAATTCATTTTTTTCAAACAAAAAGATTTATTCATGGGCTCAAGCCACAATTAGATTCTGGGCACAAATAAGAAATTCCGATGGAAGCGTTAATGAGGCTTATCCATACGAGAGGTCTTTTTGTGCTACATCGTTGAGTTGTTGTGCTGTAACGGAGGCAATGTTAATGCTTGATTTTAACGAAAATTCGTGGTTAGAGAAGACAGGTTTGTGGCTAAAAAGAAACAACAATATAGAGGTTAGTAATCAGATGGCGGGTGCCGTAATCTCTTTATATAATATATATCTTCTGACAAGAGATACTGTTTTTAAGAAAGCCTCTGAAGAAAAGGTGAAAATGCTTATTAGAAATCAAGATTCTCGTGGTTATTTTTTGGAATATGGGGGCGCTGATATAGGCTACCAAACCCTGACCTTGAGTTTTCTTGCTAGGTATTATAAAAAGAGTCGGTCTTCTTTTATTATTGAGCCAATAAAAAGGGGGATAGAGGCTGTAGAAAAAGAAACTTCAAATTATGGAAATTTTGATTATTCTTGGACAAGCAGAAAAACGCAATTTTTATATCCATATTGCTTTATGATATTTAAAAGTGAAATTACACAGCACCACTTAAAGGGGTTGACGGAAAATAGGGTTCTTGAACCCGGATGGCTTGATGACCGCTATGTGATTCCCTTGACAACCGAATATTTACAAACCTACTTAGAAGCCAAAGATGGTTATGACAACATTTAAATTAATTGCACTGCGTTTATATAATCTGACACTGGGACAGTGGGGTTATTTTTCTAAAGTATTAAGGAGGGTTTTACTGCACATACTTGTCTATAACAAAAAAGAAAAGTATGTTGCCAGCTCAAGGTATTTTGATTGGAAGGATATATGCGATGAGTAACGAAAATCTCTGGGAAAGGTATTGGAGGATATTCTCCTTAAAGAGATGGCTTATTGAAATGATAAGAGAGGTATATTTCGCCAGTATATTTTCAAATTGTGTAAAGAATTTTTTAAAGGGGGGGCGTGTATTAGAAGCAGGTTGTGGTTCAGCCAAAATTCTTGAAAAACTTGGCAAGGGATATATAAGGGTAGGATGCGATATTTCTCACAATGCCGTAATGTCGGCAAGGAAAAGGTGCAAGAATTTAATAATATGCGACATCAAAAAATTACCTTTTAGAGATGATTCTTTTGATTTGATATTCAATCAGGGGGTTATGGAACATTTTGATGATGCTGAAACTATTAATATTTTAACCGAATTTAAAAGGGTATCAAAAAATGTACTAATCATTGTTCCAGCAAATACCTCGGTTTTCCGTATTTATAACCCATTTGATGATGCACCTGATGCAACCTTCTTTACGCCGAACCACTTGAGAACAATATTAAAAAAAATATTCAAAATTGTAAAGGTGAACTACATTTCTGAATCCTTTTTTATATCCATTGCAGGATATGGTTCGGGGTGATTGGATATGAAGGTATTGGTTTTAAACCCTATAAGTAGACTTTCAAAAAATGTAGTACGCGATGTTTTATACGGTTGTTGGTGTAAGGGTAAGCGTATCGGCGGAGCTACTGTTCCGCCATTCGGATTACTTATGGTTGCAACAGTATTAAAAAAAGATGGTAACGACGTAATTTTTTTAGATGCTCAAGCAGAACAACTAGACGTTGAGAAGATAAAAATATGTGCTAAAGATTTTAATGTCGTTATCATTGCTACTTCCACTATGAGTTACAGAGAAGATGCAGAGGTTCTCTCTGAGTTAAAAACAGCTAATCCAAACCTAAAAACGGTTGTCTTTGGTTCTCATCCAACTTTTTTACCTCATTCTGCACTTTCCAATGAGGGTGTAGATATAATTATAAGAAGGGAGCCAGAGTACGTAATTAGAGATTTGATTAGAGAGATAAAAAAGGGCGATTACTTTTG
Source organism: Candidatus Omnitrophota bacterium (assembly GCA_016867055.1). Next base: position 1,720 of record VGKN01000155.1, on the reverse strand, counting down.
GAAGCAGGTTCGCGGAATTGGCTACCGAAATGGCCAAGAATACATTGTAAACGATTATTATCCTTTTATAGAGAACTTAGATGAGCTTCCATATCTTGATACCTCTTTTTTACCTAAACGTGTGGATTATTTTAATCCCATAGTAAAACGTACACCCTATATTACCATCTCCACTTCAAGGGGCTGTCCGGGAAGATGCACCTTTTGCACAGCTCCTCTTTTTGATGGAATGAGGATACGCTATCAGTCAGGTGATTATGTGCTTGGTCAGATAGAGGAATTTTTAAAAAACGGCTTCAAAGAGATATATTTCAGAGATGATACCTTTCTTGTAGATAAAGACAGAGACATAGAAATTTGCAAGGGTATCATAGACAAAGGCTATGATATAACTTGGATATGCAATGTCAGGATAGGAATGGTGAATAAAGAGATGATGGAATTGATAAAAAAGGCAGGTTGTCATCTCATTAAAACTGGTGTTGAATCTGGTGTTCAAGAGATACTTGATAACGTGAAAAAGGGAATAAAAATTGAGCAGACAAGAAATGTTTTTAAATGGGCAAAAGAGGTTGGTATTAATACGCATGCCCATGTTATGCTTGGAATGCCGGGAGAGACCAAGGAGACCTTAAAGCGCACTGTCAATTTTGTGCTGGAGCTTGAGCCTACAACAGCCACATTCGGCATATGCACACCTTATCCAGGAACACCTCTCTTTGAAGAGGTGGCCAAACTTTCTCCCGAGCTGAAAGATGGGACAAGTGCGGACTTTAGTAAGTTACACACAGTTGGTTTATTCAATGAATATTATACTGATCTTAATAAGCAAGAATTAGAAAAAAACGTAAGACTCGCCTACAGGCGGTTTTACTGGCGGATTTCCTATTTGTTAGAAATGTTGACCAAGATTGACGGTATAAAGGATTTGAAAAAATTTGCAATCGCAGGGTTTAAAATATTCGATTTTAGTTTGCAAGGAGATGAATAAAATGTCAAAGACAAATAAGGTATCAGTTGTTTTACCGGCTTATAATGAAGAAAAAAGTGTGGGGAAACTTGTAAGAGAAATAAAAACACTAAACAACGACTTTGAGGTAATAGTTGTGGACGATGGCTCTTCTGATAATACATTCGCAGTTGCTCAGAGTGCTGGCGCATTTGTTATTAAACATCCCTATAATATCGGAAATGGTGCAGCAGTGAAAAGTGGAGTGCGTATAGCAAATGGCGATATTGTAATATTAATGGATGCCGATGGTCAGCATTCTCCCAAGGATATTCCTAAATTACTTACCTCTATTGATAATTTTGATATGGTAGTTGGAACAAGAACGGGTCGCTCTAATCTTTCATGGTACCGTAGTATCGGAAATAAAATCCTGATAAAAGTAGCAGAGTTTTTATCTGGTCATAAGATACCTGATCTTACCTCTGGCTTTAGAGCGATAAGAAGAGAAAAGCTGCGCGAACTCTTGCATCTATTTCCAAATAGATATTCTTATCCGACAACTATAACTCTTGCTATACTTAAATCAGGATATTTCATCAGGTATCTTCCTCTCGATTCAATAAATCGAAGGAGAGAAGGCGAGAGTAAACTCCAACCTATTAGGGATGGCATTAGATTTATTAACATAATGCTAAGAATTATAATGCTTTTTGACCCACAAAAGATATTTATACCGTCCAGCATACTCTTTTTTACAATAGGCTGCAG
>VGKN01000154.1 GCA_016867055.1 Candidatus Omnitrophota bacterium | reverse complement strand
CAAAGAAGATTGACTTATGTCCACTTTGTGTTTCCTGCCCGACGGCAGGCGAGCATAAGTCAAGTGCTCATTAGAGGAGGTTGATATGAACCTTAAGCCATTAGGTGATAGGGTAATAATAAAGGTGCTTGAAGAGGAAAGTAAAACCAAGGGTGGGATTGTTTTACCAGATACTGCGAAGGAAAAACCCCAAGAGGGAGAGGTAATTGCCGTGGGTCCTGGTAAGACATTGGAGAATGGAAAGGTGGTTTCACCTGAGGTAAAGGTGGGAGATAAGGTCTTGTTTGGAAAATATTCAGGGTCTGAGGTAAAAGTAGGCGCTGAAGATTACTTGATAATTAGCGAGTCAGATATACTGGCGATAATTAAATAAATCAGTAAATAATAATCAGTAACCAGTAACGCGTAACGCGTAAGAAAAGATTTAGTTACTCGTTACTGATTACTCGTTACGCGTTGCTAAACATTAAGCCCCTTAGAGATTTCTAAATCTTTAAGGGGTTTTTGTTTTTGACAAGACCAAGGTTTATAGGTATAATTAAAAATTAATACATTCGGCGGCATTCAAACCTTACCTTTAGGGCAGGGAAAGAATATGCCGCTCTCAGTATCAATCCTGAGTAAACCATGGTCTCAAGGCTGTAGTGTCGAAGGATTGATTAGGCTAAAAAAGTTAAGACTGAGGCTAAGGTTGAGATATTTTTTAACCTAAACTTTTAACCTATAACTTCTTTATTTAAAAGGAGAAAGATTATGGACGTTAAAGAAGCAATCTCAAAACTTATAACCAACATTGAAAAAGTTATAGTAGGTAAAACTGATGTCATAAAGCTCTTGTTGGTAGGTTTTTTTAGCAAGGGCCATGTACTTATTGAAGATGTCCCGGGGGTTGGTAAGACAATGCTATCGCGCGCCCTTGCCCAATCAATAAACGGCACATTCAAAAGGATACAGTTTACGCCGGACCTGCTACCTTCCGATGTGACAGGCATATCAATCTATAACCAGCAGACAAAGGAGTTTGAGTTTAAGCCTGGCCCAGTATTTACAAACATTCTTTTAGCAGATGAGATAAACCGAACAACACCCAGAACTCAGTCAGGTCTTCTTGAATGCATGCAGGAATTTAGGGTTACTGTGGATGGTGTAATATACAAATTACCCGAGCCATTCTTTGTGGTGGCGACGGAAAATCCTATTGAATTCAGGGGTACATACCCTTTGCCCGAAGCGCAACTTGACAGGTTTCTTCTACGCCTAAACATGGGATATCCCTCAAGGTTTGAAGAGCAGGATATAGTTGTGAGACATATGAAGGAACCACCCATTAACTCCCTAAGGCCTGTTATTGAAATAAGGGATGTGTTTGAAATACAGAAGAAGGTATCTGAGGTTTACATAAAGGAAGAGATAATATCCTATATAATAGAAATGGTGGAAATGACGAGAATCCATCCTGATATTAGACTTGGCGCTAGCCCCAGAGCCTCTTTGGCTCTAATGCAGAGTGCAAGAGCCTACGCCCTTATTAATAACAAGGATTTTGTGGTTCCGGATGACATAAAGGTTTTGGCCCATCCTGTTCTTTCTCACAGGATAATGCTTCAGCCACGTTCCCAGTTGAAAGGTGAAACCCCCTCTAAAGTGATAACCCATATTTTAAAAACTGTTTCTGTTCCCACATAAAACAACCAAGGGACTGAGATACTAACAAAGTTGGCTGTATAGACTTTTAAGTAGCGGGTTTACTAAATTACTTAAGATTAAAATATGATTCTAACAAAACGTTCGGCTTGGGCTATAGTCGGTGTTATAATTCTAAGCCTGATAGCATGGAATTTAGATGTTACTAACGCTTACCTTGTAGTATCGGTTTCCATCGCCTTAGTCATAATCACGCTATTTCATTTTATTTATTCTATTGGAAATTTTACTGTGGACAGGCAAATAATTAAAACCGCATATGAAGATGATGTCCTGGAGGTAGAGGTAAGTTTAAAAAATTTGACAAATCGTACCAAAAAATTTTTTCAATTAAGGGACCTCTTCCCCACCGGTCCTCCCGGCGAGAAAATTATATCATTGTTAGTAGGAAGGATTATGCCGAGAGAATCTGCAGTGTTCAAATATTTTAGTCTTTGCTATAAGCGGGGTTTGTATAAAGTAGGACCCATTGAAATTATCTTTCAGGACTTTCTGGGGTTCTTTAGGCTTGTCAAAAAATTAAAAGTAATTTCATCCCTTCTTGTTTATCCCAAGGTTTTTAAAATAAAGTGCTTTCCCGAACTGGTTTCTGGCTCAAGGGAGTGGTTTGGCCTTGAGACTACAAGAACATCCGGGGAATCGCTTGAATTTTATGGCATAAGAGAATACCAAGTACAGGATGGACTTCGCAGAATTCACTGGAGGTCTACTGCAAGATTAGGTAGCCTCACAGTTAAACAATATGAAAAATCAGGAATGAGCGAGGCAACCATTGTATTGAATCTGAAAAAATCCCATAATATTGGTTTTGAGAAAGATACAACCCTTGAGTATACGGTTAAGATAGCCGCCTCTATATCAAGGTTTTTACTGCTTGAGCAACAGAACCTTGTCCAGCTCATAGGGTATGGCAAGGATTTTGTTATCTTGCCCTTTAATAAAGGTGATTCAGGATATTACTCTATATTGGAATACCTTGCTCAGGTAGAGGCAGACGGAGAACAAGATATGGCGGATGTCCTTGCGGAGATATCATATCTAACAAATCAAAATTCTACCTTAATTACCTTTTTACTTGATAAAGATGAGGCTGCTTTTGATGTTTTGGCTCAATTTAAGGCAAAGGGTGTTGAACTTATCCTGTTTGTATTTGATAGCGATTCTTTTTTTGAAACAGAGAATAAAGAACATACAAAGCCATATTTGTTTCCAGAACTTATGAGTTTAGGCGCAAAGGTCTATACCATAGCCAAGGGTGATAATCTTCAGGCGAAGTTTGAAGTGCCGATAGAAGGCTAAATAGGTAACATAAGAATAAACGACAAATGACGAAATCCAAATGACAAATATTTTGATTTGGTATTTACGCTTTGTAGTTCGGCATTCTCTATTACGATAACAATGGGTTATATTGAAGAATCTTTAAGAAAAAAGTCTCTACCAATCCATATCATTGTATTTCTTATGGCAATGGCTGGTTTTTTTTCCTGTAAAAGGCTTTTTAGTGCCAATCTCGTTAATTTTGTCTATTTTCTCATCCCCGTTGGTTTTTTAATCAGTTTTTTTTACTCTGAAAAAACAGATATTACAAAAAACGTAGTGACTGCCGCAACATTTATAACACTCATTATAGCCGTAGCAGGAATATTTATGGCAAAGAGTGCCGCTATAATAAACCTTGTGATGTGCTTGGTTTGGATATTAGTTTTTTTAAGTTTTGCCTTAAATAAGGCAAGAGACTACTTTCTTATGATGTATGTCTCTTCAATTACAATCATTTCATCCATTGCGATGGAGCTCAATGTAAAAACTATAGAATTATTTTGCATTGGTGCTGCAATTTTTTGCTGGATAGCATTCTTGAGAATCGGTTTCGTAAGGGGAAAAATGGATACAAACCAGCAATTTATCTTAACAGACAATAAACAATTTAGCGTAATAAATCAATTCAAAACAATTATAATGATATTAGCCCTTATTTTAACCATAACCTTTCCTATATACAGAGTTTTTCCTCATGCGCATGTAATAATACCTCCTCTTATAAATATTATACCCAAGGTTTACAACTGGGATTTAATTGATATACCGCGATTTTCACCTTATAGTATGCAGGCTCGCTCAAGGATAAAATATACTACTGAAGAAACTAAAAAAGGTCGCAGTCCGCATATGAAGTTAAACAAAAAGGCAAGAAGTGGGTTGGTTGATATTCAAAGGGAGAAGCAAAAAATTCAATTTTATCATGGCGAAGAGGAAGATTTATTAGAGAGTGAGGTTGTTGGTAGAAAGAGTAAGGCAAGCGAAAAGGAACAATTAAAATTTGAAAAAGAGAAACTTGATAGATTTTTACAAGATGCGCTTAATGAACTCAAAGGTCAACAACAGATGAGCCCAAGGGAACTTAAGGAGTTAGAAGAAAAATTAAAGACTATGCAAGAAGAGTTTTTATCAAAGGAAAGGTTGACTATTCCAGATAAAAAATTAAATGAGACTATAGCAAAAATAATAAATGAACTTAAGGTGCAATATAAGATAAGTAGGCAGAGACTAAACAACCTAAAAGAACAACTCAATTCTATTAATAATGCGATAAATGAAACCACCTCTGTAAATAATGAATTTAGCTCTGCTCGGCAAAACCTAACCGATAAAGAGGAGTCCCTAAGCCAGGTCATAACTCATACCCTATCCACCCTCAAGCAACAGGAGGGAATAAGCAACCAACAGTTAAACAACCTGAAAGAGAAACTCACCACCCTTCAGAATGGAATAGATAACTTAACCCTTTTAGGAAATAAACTCCAGACCCATCAGCAGAACTTAACCAGCCAAGAACAGTCTTTAAGTCAGACCATAACACAAATTTTATACAACCTTAATGAGAATCAGCAAATAATTAAGCAAGAGATAAACAA
>VGKN01000153.1 GCA_016867055.1 Candidatus Omnitrophota bacterium | reverse complement strand
AAGAATTGAATCTGGATAAAAATTCACTTAAAAGATTTGGCATAACAATGGGCATTGTGTTTATCTTTATAGCTTTATTGGTCCTGCGTAGGAATAGACAGGATAATGCGCCTATTTTTATAACCCTATCCATAGCATTTTTTCTATCAGCGTTTATAATACCCGTTTTCTTAAGACCCATATATATAATTTGGATGAGATTAGCCTTTTTATTGGGATGGATTAACACAAGGCTAATCTTGATAATCCTTTTTTATCTTGTTCTTACGCCAATTGGCTTATGTATGAGATTGTTTGGGGTTGATTCCCTGGACAGGAAAATAGAAAAGGGAGAGATTTCTTATTGGAAGAAAAAAGAGATAAGAAGTTCTAATCCCTTGAATTACGAGAGGCAATTTTAAAATATGAGTAATCTATGAAAAAATTTTCAATGCTTAAAGAATTTTGGGAGTTCTTGCGAGACAGAAAGAAATGGTGGCTAGTGCCTATAATTGTGATACTTCTATTACTGGGATTTTTAATCTTATTTACCCAATCCTCTTCCGTAGCGCCCTTTATATATACCTTATTTTAGATATAGATAATAATGAAGAAAATAAAAGTATTGCGTATAATAGCACGGCTGAATATTGGAGGTCCAGCTATACACACAATTCTTTTAACAGAGGGTTTGGATAAATCACAATATGAATCCGTCCTCGTCTGCGGAGTCGTGGACAAAAACGAATCTGATATGCATTACCTTGCTGATAAAAAAGGTATAAAACCTGTAATAATCAAAGAACTGGGTAGGAATATCAGTTTAAGAGATGACTTAATAGCATTTTTTAAATTATTTAGATTGATTAAAAAAGAAAAACCACTTATAATACATACCCATACCGCAAAGGCTGGAGCTCTTGGAAGGTTAGCGGCGATATTGCTATTTGTTCCTGTTAAAGTGCATACGTTTCACGGGCATACTTTCTATGGGTATTTCAGTCCAATTAAAACCAAAATATTTATTCTAATTGAGAGGTTGCTTGCTGTATTTACAGATAAGATTATAGCAGTAAGCCCAAAACAAAAAGAGGACTTAGCTGAGAAGTTTACGATTGTAAAAGCTAAAAAAATAGAAGTTATTAGGTTAGGATTTGATTTAGAAGAATTTCTAGATATAGGAAAAGATAATTTTTCTTCCAAAGAGAAACTGAATTTACATAGAAGTTCTGTGACTATTGGAATAATAGGTAGACTTACTCCTATAAAAAATCACAAGATGTTTATAGAAACCGCCTCGAAAATAGCAGAAAGTGAAAGGTTAAAAAATAAAGACTTAAAATTCATTGTTATAGGGGATGGCGAATTAAAAGAAGAACTTCAATCGCTTGTAAGCAAGGAGAACTTAAAAGATGTTGTACTGTTTATTGGGTGGCAGGAGAAAATGAGCGATATTTACAGAGCATTGGATATCGTTACCATTACCTCTATTAATGAGGGAACGCCTGTTAGTCTTATAGAGGCAATGGCATCAGCAAGAGCGGTTGTTGCAACTAACGTGGGCGGGATAAGGGATATAATTGAACATAACCTAACCGGACTACTTGTAGACCCATACGATATTGACAGTTTAAAAGAGTGTTTGATATACTTAATTGAGCATCCCGAGGAAAGAGTTAGATTGGGTTTGGCTGCAAGAGAATTCGTGAAAACCCATTATATAAAAGACAGACTTATAAAAGACATAGAAAAACTTTATGCAGATTTAACATTTAAAAATTTATGAGAGCTTTAATAACAGGGGGAGCAGGTTTTATAGGATCTCATTTGGCAGAAGAGTTAATACATAGGGGTTACAAGGTTGAGGCTTTAGATAATTTATCAACTGGCAGGTATGAAAATGTAGCGAAATTAGAAGGAAATCCAAATTTTCAGTTAATAGTGGGAAGTATTTTAAATGAAACCTTAGTTGATAAACTGGTGGAACGGGTTGATATAGTCTTTCATCTTGCAGCAGCTGTAGGCGTAGAACTTATAGTAAAAAAACCCCTTGACTCTCTTACTACCAATATCAAGGGAAGCGAAATTGTCTTAGAAATGGCCTATAGATATAGAAAAAAGGTTATAATCACTTCTACTTCTGAAATTTATGGTAAGAACACCAACGGCCCATTAAAAGAGGATGAGGATAGAATACTTGGTTCGCCCCTTAAATCCAGATGGAGTTATTCTACATCAAAGGCAGTGGACGAGATATTGGCATATGTTTACTGGAAGGAAAAAAGTGTTCCTACAATCATTGTGAGATTATTCAATACGGTTGGACCAAGACAAACGGGCGCATATGGTATGGTCTTGCCGCGCTTCGTATCCCAGGCGCTAAAAGATGAATTTTTGACAATTTATGGGACAGGAAAACAATCAAGATGTTTTTTGCATGTAAGCGATGCAGTTGATGCAATTATAAATTTATCAGAACATAAGAATGCTGTGGGAGAAGCGTTTAATGTTGGAAGCCAAGAAGAAATAACCATTGAAAATCTTGCCAAAAAGGTAATAGAGCTGATCAACAGCAAATCTAATATAATATATATTCCGTACGATAAAGCGTATGAGGAAGGTTTCGAGGATATGGAAAGACGCGTACCAGATATATGTAAGATAAATGCAATGATAGGTTTTAAACCCAAATTTAACTTAGAAGGTATTATAAAAAGCGTTATAGAGTATTGTAGGACCCAAAAATGAAATATATTATAATATTTTTAACTTCTTTTTTGTTATCTTTCATTATCACTCCATCAATCAGAAATATTGTATTAAAGTTTAAGTTAGTGGCGTATCCAAAGGAAGGAAGGTGGCATAAGGAGCCCATTGCCCTATTAGGCGGAATAGCAATTTATCTTGCTTTTATAACCTCTTTTTTTATATTCCAAATCTCCTTTCCCAATAAGCATATTTTCCTTTTAGCAGGTTTTATAATTTTTATCTGGGGTATCGCAGACGATATTAAAAATCTTAAACCCCATACAAAACTTCTTGGCCAAATAATTGTTAGCGCTATGATGGTGGATACCGGGATTGTTATAAAGTTAATCAACTCGCCGTTTTTAGCAATTCCCCTGACAATATTATGGATAGTTTTGATTACAAATTCATTTAATCTTTTAGATAATATGGATGGTTTAGCATGTGGAGTTGCATTCATATCAAGTATTATGATAGCAATTTGTTCCTTTATATTAAAGAATTACGAGGTTGGCGTTATCTCGCTTATTCTCTCAGGAGCAAGTTTAGGTTTTCTTCCTTTCAATTTCAATCCTGCAAAAATATTTATGGGAGATTGTGGAAGCATGTTTTTGGGATTTAGTCTCGCCTCGCTCACGATATCTGGAACCTGGAGACATGCCTCAAATTTATTTATGGTGCTATTTGTACCAGTTTTAATCCTTGCAGTTCCAATATTTGACACAATCTTTGTTGCTCTGATGCGAAAACTTAATGGAAAATCCATATATCAGGGAGGAGTTGACCATACCTCACATCGTCTTGTATATCTCGGAATGCCGGAGAAAAAAGCAGTGTTTATTCTCTATGTCATTTCTGCGATATTTGGTCTTACTGCGATAGCTACCCTTTGGTTTAATATATTTATAAGTATTGTGGTTATGCTGCTTGTTTTTATAATCACGTTTTTATTCGCCCTTTTCCTTGCCCAGATGCCTATATATAAGAAAACAGATGCGCCTGTCGTAGATGAGGAAAACATTGTTCCTTTAAACTCTGTTTTATTATACAAGAGGCATTTCTTAGAGGTTTTGATTGATATGATTCTAATTTGCGCCTCATACCTTTCTGCATACCTGATACGCTACGACGGTATAATAACAAGCGATGTGTTAAGTTTGATTTTGAAATCCCTGCCGATTATCTTGATTGTAAAACTTATTACCTTTTTCAGGTTCGGGCTTTATAGCGGCATATGGAAATACGTTGGCATAGGAGACCTTTTGGCCATCACAAAAGCAGTTTTTCTTGGCTCTATCTTTTCTGCTCTGTGCGTCCTCTTCCTTTTTACTTTCAAAGGTCATTCAAGGGCGGCATTTGTTATAGATGCCCTGATTCTGCTTATTCTGATATCAGCGTCCCGAATTTTATTGAGAGTACTTAATGAATTTTTTGTTAAGTCCTTTGACTCTAAAGAGAAACGAGTTCTTATATTCGGCGCCGGAGATGCCGGTGAGATTTTGTTAAGGGAACTTAAAAATAATAATAAATTAAACTATAAGCCCTTAGGATTTATTGATGACGATAAACACAAGATAGGCAAACAAATTCACGGAATTCCTATTCTTGGAAACAGAAAGTCAATAATCAGATTTGTTCAAGAAAAGGACATAGATGAGATTATCGTTGCTATTCCTTCCGCAAACGGCAAACAACTTGAGGATATACTCACCATCTGCAAACAGACCGGTATCCCATACCGCGAGATGAGCAGGATTATATAATTTTAGATGCCTCGCCCTGTCATTAGCGAAAAAATAAATAAGGCAATAAGAATATGTATTTACACAATGGTATTCTGTTTGCCTTTTTCCAAAGCAATAGTTGAATTGACCATTTCTATTGCAATAGGTTTATGGATATTTAAAAAGATATATTTTAATTATAAGTATA
>VGKN01000152.1 GCA_016867055.1 Candidatus Omnitrophota bacterium | reverse complement strand
ATTTTGTTAGACTCCTTTTTGGAGGCGGCGATGCAGAACTTTTACTTATAGACAGGGAGGATGTTTTAGAAAGTGGTATAGAGATTGTAGCAAAACCTCCTGGCAAAAAGCTTCAGAATATAACATTGCTCTCTGGCGGCGAGAAGGCATTAACTGCTATAGCGTTACTTTTTGCAATTTTTAAGGTAAAGCCTAGCCCTTTTTGTGTTCTTGATGAGATAGATGCTCCTCTGGATGAGGCAAATGTGGACCGATTTAGCAAGGTTCTTCAGGATTTTGTTAAAATGTCACAGTTCATAATCATTACCCATAATAAAAAAACTATAACAATGGCGGATGTGATGTATGGAATTACCATGGAAGAGTCAGGCGTTTCTAAAATTGTTTCGGTAAAATTCAGTGAGAAGAAATCTCATGAGGAGGAACCACTTAAAGAAATCGTATAGAATCCTAATGATAAATGGCAAAACTCAAAAGGCTTATGGGAGTGTCTAAGTAAGAGGGTTTTGCAAAAGAGTCTATTTAAGAAAGAGCCAAAAGAAACTTAGAGGGGCTATATGAGTAGTGAAAAACTCTTTACCCCGCCCCCAGTAAAGCCTCGTTCTTGGTTCGACAAGCTCACCATCCCGAGCGAAGTCGAGGGATTAGAACGAGGATGGAGGGCGATATTAGGATATTTTTCCCCAAAGCTCCGTGCTTTAGTACGGAAAGCAGGGTTTAATTTTATTGAGGTGGTGATAGCTATAATGATTTTGTCCACACTTGCCATTGCGGCGGTCCCTAATTTTAAAAAGGCTAAGGTCCTAAAAGAAACCTTTGAATGTGTTGAAAACCTAAAAGCGATTGCTTTTGCAAAAGGTGAGTGGGCTATGGAGACAGGCGCTGGCAATGGTGCGCCTTTGCCAACTGACCTCTCAGAGATAGACGCCTATATAAAGGGAGGATCGCCGGTCTGCCCAAGCGGAGGTACATATACATACAATCCTATTGGCGTAAATCCACAATGTAGCCTTGCAATAGGCTTAGATGGAAAACCAAACACCCCTGACGACCACATCCTAAGAGAAGCAGAACCTACGGTAAGCCCAAAACAGTAAACCCCGTTAGAGATAAGTCGCCTTTTGGCGACTGTAAATTATCTTTACCATTTATACAGAACTTATTCTTTTTCATATTTTTGTTAAGAAAAAAGAGCCTGTATTTTTAATCTCTAACGGGGTTTACCCCGTTAGGAAAATTCATCCCCTCATAGGTAAACTTACTACTTTTTGAAACAGACAATCCTATTTCTACCAAGTTCTTTAGCCTTGTATAATGCCGAATCCGCTGCTCTTATAGTTCCTTCTTTACTTGAGGCGTCTTCTGGAAATGTGGCAATTCCAGCGCTTATGGTAAGATTTTTTGGAGGCTGTAGGCCTGTGCTTAGAAAATTGCGTTTTTCAATAGAAGTTCTTATCCTATCCGCTATAGTAGAGGCTACCTCTTTGGTTGTATTTGGTAGAATAACGGCAAATTCCTCTCCGCCATATCTGGCGGCGATATCAACTTCCCTGATAGAACTTTTTATAATATGTGCTACCTTAGATAATATCTTATCGCCAAACTGATGGCCCAGGGAATCATTGAAATTTTTAAAAAGGTCTATGTCAAGCATTATTAGAGAAAGCTTCTTTTCCTCCGCATTAGATTCTTTTATCTTTTTCTCTAATATAGTCTGGAAATATCCGTGGTTAAACAGACCTGTCAATGAATCAATATTAGACAAAAATACTGTCTTTTCATAGAGCCTTGAATTTTCTATAGCAAGCCCTGCCTGATTTGCAAACATTGTTAAAAGCCTTATATCTTCTTTTGTTATAGGTTGTTTTGTATAAAGATTATCCGCAAGTATAACGCCGATAACCTTATCCCTTGCCTTTAGAGGGACAGTCACAAATTCAGTTGCCTGCAGTAGTCTTAGGCTATTATCATTAGTCCTCTCTTTTGCAGAGCTCTCTTTTATCTCAAATGGCATACCTTCAAGGCAGGTTAAGGCAAGGATTCCTGATTCTTCTCTTAATGGAATCTTAATGCTTTTTACAAGGTTATTCAGTTGGGGGTCTGGCTGGGCCTTAAACTTATCATATGTTGCTATTAAATCCTCTAAGGTCATCTTTTGTGATTCTATTAGGTGCCATATTTTCTTGGCGTCTTCTCCCGTGTCAGGCCCAATCCCGATCTTTCCCTCTAAGATATTTTCTTCCTCGTTTACCAGAAATAACATAGCCCTGTTAAAACCAAGCCCTTCATGAGCAGTGACACCCGTCAGTATAATATAGAGTATCTGTTCAAGTTGTAAAGTAGTCCTCATTAGATTTGAAATTTCATAGAGGACCATTAGGCCTATTTTTGACTTATCCAAATTATCCCTCATATCTTTTTGGAGGTTATCTTGTCCCATAATTTGCCATATTATATCAGGAAATTTAAACTTGACAAGGTGATTTTATTTTGATATAAATAACAACTGATCTTCGGGAGAGGGCGAAATTCCCCACCGGCGGTAAAGTCCGCGAGTCTACCAAGGAATACTGGCGAGACAGATTCGGTGACCTGCCTGATGGCAAGGCAGGAACTCCGGAACCGATTGTCAAAGGCTAGATGGGAGAAGATTGTTAGTAAAAGAATAACACAGAGGCACAAAAAATATTTCCCGAAGATTTATCTTCGGGTTTTTTATTTACCCCGCCCTTTCTTACCTCGTAGTTTCTCTTTAAAGCAGAAAGGGTTGGGTTAAATAACAGGTAGGGTACAATGAAGTTTGATTCCGTAGAAGAGTTAGTTAGCGATATAAAACAAGGAAAGATGGTTATCATTATAGATGATGAAGACCGCGAGAATGAGGGTGACCTTGTTATTGCTGCAGAATATGTAAAATCCTCTGACATAAATTTTATGGCAAAGCATGGTAGAGGCTTAATCTGCGTTCCTATGGAAGCAAAAAGACTTGAGGAGTTGAGGCTTCAGCCAATGCTTTCTAACAATGAAGATCCCTACGGCACCGCATGGATGATGTCTGTAGATGCAAAGCACAATGTTACCACAGGTATTTCTGCTCATGATAGAGCCCATACTATAAAGGTACTCATTGAACCAAATACTAAACCAGATGACCTTATAAAACCCGGCCACATATTTCCCCTAAGGGCAAGAGAGGGAGGGGTATTGATAAGAGCAGGCCATACAGAGGCATCTATAGACATTATAAGACTGGCAGGACTTTATCCAGCCAGCGTCATATGCGAGATTATGAATGAAGATGGCACAATGGCAAGAACTCCCCAGCTTATAGAATTTGCAAAACTTCACCACCTTAAGATAGGTACCATTGCAAATCTTATAAAATACAGGAGAAAGTCTGAGAAGCTTATAATAAGGCTAACCGAAACAGACCTTCCTACACCCTACGGTAGGTTTAGATTGATTCTATATGAGTCAATCATTGATAAGGATTATCATATAGCCTTAGTTTTAAACAAACCAAAAGACCCCACGCTTGTAAGGGTTCATTCGGAGTGCTTAACAGGGGATGTTTTTAGGTCATTAAGGTGCGACTGCGGAAGACAGTTAGAACTTGCGATGCAGATGTTGCAAAAAGAGGGAAGCGGTGTAATTTTGTATATGCGCCAAGAAGGCCGTGGTATAGGGCTTGTCAATAAACTCAAGGCTTATGCCCTTCAGGATAAAGGCTTAGATACTGTCCAGGCAAACGAGGTTTTAGGTTTTAAAGCCGACCTTAGGGATTACGGTATAGGCGCACAGATACTGGTTGACCTTGGGATTAAAAATTTAAGACTTCTTACAAACAACCCCCAGAAGATAGTGGGTATTGAAGGATATGGCCTTAGTGTTATAGAAAGGATCCCCCTTGAGGTTATGCCGAACGAAATAAACAGAGATTATCTCAAGGCGAAAAAAATAAAACTTGGCCATGAGTTAAATAAAATAGAGGTTTAGATAAATGAAAATAGGTTAAGGAGATTACTAAAGATACTTAACCTTAACCCAAACTCCGTTAGAAAAAGTTATTAGTAAGATAAACAATATAATCACAGAAAATTTATAACGGATTATGCAAGATATATCGGAGAAAGAATTTTCTAACGGGGTAAATTAACAAGGAGGATGGATATGGTCAAGACATATGAGGCGAATCTGATAGCAAAGGATAAGAAATTTGCAATAGCGGTATCGCGATTCAATGATTTTATAACAAAGAGATTGCTTGATTCCTGCATAGATACACTTATAAGACATGGCACAAAAGAGTCTGATATTGAGGTGGCTTGGACGCCAGGCGCATTTGAACTTCCGCTTATTGCCCTTAAGTTCGCAAATAAAAAAAATTATGATGCTATTATATGCCTTGGTGCAGTTATAAGAGGCTCAACACCACATTTTGATTACATCGCTTCTGAGGTATCCAAGGGTATAGCCAACATTAACCTGACGACAGGGATCCCAACAATTTTTGGGGTGATAACAGCAGATACAATTGAACAGGCGATTGAGCGTGCCGGTACAAAAGACGGAAATAAGGGCAAGGACGCCGCACTCTCTGCTATAGAGATGGCAAACTTGGCAAATGAGATAAGATAATATGCGAAAACGTACAAGGGCGCGCGAATGTGCTCTACAGATTCTTTAT
>VGKN01000151.1 GCA_016867055.1 Candidatus Omnitrophota bacterium | reverse complement strand
CGGTGGTTGACATACTTAAGGTACCGTGTTTTACTCCCTTGATAGATTTCAAGATGTCAGCCAATTCTATAGCATCTTTGGGGTTGCCTTTTATCGCGATTATCTCCAGACAATTATTATGGTCTAAGTGGATATGTTGGGTGGAGATGATTATTTTTTGAAAATCATGTTGGATATCGGTCAATTTATCCAAAAGTTCTCTTTTGTGATGGTTAAAGATTAAGGTAATGGCACCAGCAATTTCCTTTCCTTCTTGCCATTCTTTCTTAACTAATTCCTGCCGGATTAAATCTCTAAAGGCCTCGGAGCGATTGGAATAGTTTCTCTCACTTATAAGTTTATCAAATTTATTCAATAACTCATTTTCCAATGAAATCCCAAATCTAACTAACTTTGACATATCTTTATATCGGTGCTACTTTTTTCAAAATTGTAGCACAAAAATATTATTTGTCAAGCGGAAAAGCATGCGGTTAGAATGCGGGAAGTGCCTCAGAGAAGAACAACCCTTTCTTTAAATCCAAACGCCTCTTTTTTCACTTTATTTATTTCTATTCTTTAATCTTACGGTGTAATTAAATACGTAAAATAGATTCTCCATGTTCTATCAATGGATTTACGATTCACGGGATTTCTAATGGGGCGTGGGACGCTATTTCTAACGGGGCTTATCTTCCTCAGTCTCTCGGATATCTAAAATCCTGTTCTATCGTCCTCTCTGATAATTTCGCTATAAGGGGGGGTCTTCTCTTATATTGTGCCCTTTGTATCCTTTTATAGACATTCTCTATAAAATCCTTTTTATACCCCAACTTAACCAACTCTTCATTGCTTAAACGTTTATCCACCATAAGGTATAAGAACCTATCCGCCTCTTCATAGGTAAAGCCAAGTTCTTTTTCATCCTCCTGTCCTACCCATAAATCTGCTGTGGGCGGTTTTTTTATTATCCTTGAGGGAATACCTAAATATTTTGCAAGTTGTCTTACCTGGGTTTTATAGAGGTCTCCTATCGGATTTATCGCACATGCCATATCTCCATATATCGTGCCATAACCCAGCAATAATTCTGTTTTATTGCTTGTTCCTATAACCAGGGCATTATACTGCACAGAAAGGTCATACAATATGGACATCCTTTCCCTTGCCATCTTGTTTCCTCGTCTTATCTGGGAAATATCTTTAAAATTTTTAAAGTAAGTATCTATCTGCTCTGTTATATCAATGACCTTTTTATTTATACCAAGTTTCTTAACAACTGCCTCAGCATCTCTTAGAGATTCAGGACTACTTGTTCTATATGGCATTATTATCGCCCAAACATTTTTTGCTCCCAATGCCTCTTGGGACAAAAAGGCAACGCAGGAGGAATCAATACCCCCCGAAAGTCCAAGTATTACCTTTTTAAAACCAATCTTCCTGATTTCATTTTGTATGAAGTTTACAAGAATTTGCTTCGTGAGTTTTTCATTAATCTTAAGGTCTTCCATCTCGTACCTCTTTCAATTAAGATAGTATCTTTCAAGTTCCTTTGCGCTATACCAACTTTAATTTTTATAAAGTCTCCTAAAAAAACAAAAACATTTTTCACTGCTTAGTGAAAAAGGCTGCTTTGCCTAAAAATCTTTTTAATCAATCTAAGTCTAAAACAAAATTTTGTCAAGGTCTCTATAAAGTTCTTGCTTTTTTTCATCTAATAACATAAGCGAACATATCTTAGAGCCCATAACCTCAGCTGTTACAGTAACTATAAGTTTCAGTATATCCTCAAGGTATAAATCAGAGGTTATTGCCCTGCTTATCTTAGAGAGTGCCTCTATTTATTCGGAGAATCCCGTTTTTGTCCCTGATACCTCTTTTGTCATTTTGCTAAATTATAATGGTTTAATCTCCAATGGTCAATAAAACATTTTGTGAATATAAGCAAGATATGAAGCGGTATTCTCACGCTTTCCGGTATGTTCGCTCCGCTCCTACACGCAGAGGCGGGGTTCGGTAAGGCCATACACAATAAGAACTATTGTCCTTACCTTATCAGAAAACCAAAATTTATAATGAAGTTTCTTACCATCGTCTGATTCAAAAAAATCTTCTTTATCAAGGTTTTTCAGCATATAAACTATCCAATAAATCTTTGAATTTCTCACTTACAAACTTTCGCTTAACCTTTAAGGTGGGAGTAAGCTCTCCTTCTTTTTGACTAAAATCCTTATCTAAGAGGATAAATTTTCTTATCCTTTCATAACTTGCTAAACAAATTGATTTTTTGTCTATCCGCCTTTTTATAAAGTCATATATCTTTGGTTCTTTAACCAATCCTGAGATATTTTTAAAATCTATTTTTTTATACCTTGCATAACCTTGTATATTTTTAAAATCCGGAACAACAAGTGCCGTTAAATATTTTTTTCTATCTCCATATACCATTACATTGGATATGTATCTATCTGTTCTAAGAAGATTCTCAATATTTTGTGGTGCAACATTTTTGCCTCCGCTTGTAATTATGATATCTTTTTTTCTATCTATTATAACCAAAAAACCATCTCTATCAAGTCTGCCAATATCGCCTGTATGAAACCATCCTCTTTTTACTACCTCTTTTGTCTCACACGGCTTTTTGAAATACCCCTTCATAATATGGTTTCCTTTGGTGAGAATCTCTCCATCCTCTGCTATCCTAACCTTAACATTCGGTATCGGTTTTCCTACGGTTCCGAACTTAAAAGTATCTATCCTATTTACCGTAATTACAGGTGAGGTCTCGGTTAAGCCATACCCCTCAAGTATTAGAATTCCTGCTGCATAGAAAAACTCTGCAATCTCTTTTGAAAGGGGAGCGCCACCTGACACAAAAAAACGTATTCTACCCCCTAAACTCTTCCGAAGATAACTTAGGACCATCTTATTTGCTATAAAATATTCTGTAAGTGTTAAAGGTGACACACGATGAAGGTCGAGCTTCTCATGACTAAACTCCCTGCCAACATTTATCGCCCAGAGCATAAACTGTTTTTTAAAAAAAGGGGCCTTAATTACAGTATCCAAAACCTTTGTATATACATTCTCAAAAAACCTGGGGACGGCGCACATAACAGTAGGCCTTATTTCACCTATGTTCTTTCTCACCTTTCCGAAACTCTCAGCATAGGCTATTTGCGCACCCTTCATTAGCATAAAGTAATACCCCGCCATCCTCTCAAAAACATGGCTTAATGGCAGAATGGAAAGGGCTATATCGGTTTTCCCTATCGGGAATATATCAAAGCAGGCACGTATATTTGAGAGAAAATTTTCGTGAGTAAGCATAACGCCCCTTGGAGGGCCTGTCGTACCAGAGGTATAGATTATGGTTGCCACATCTTCTTTTACCGGCCGGTTTATAAGCTCTTCAAATAGGTATGGCTTTTGCCTCTCAAGCATCCTGCCTGTTTTAATAAATTCCTTAAAAGAAATAACTCCGGGTATTCTCTGCTTATCCGCGTCAAAGAATATTATGTGCTTTAAGGATTTGAGTCTTTTTTTAATCAATAGGATTTTATTAAGATGATCTTTATCTGATACAAATATCGTCTCACAAGAGGTATCTTTGAGGATATAAAACACCTCTTCTTCTGTATTAGTGGGATATATAGGCACATTGATTGCGCCTATACACAAAATTCCTAAATCCGCATATGCCCACTCGGGTCTATTCTCTGATAATACCGCAACTTTATCGTCTTTCTTTATGCCAAGGCTGGTCAAACCCAGAGATACGTTTTTCACATTTAGCCTAAATTCATTCCATGAAATATCTCTATACCTGCCTCTTTTTTTGTACATTAGGGCAGTATCCTTTTTAAAATTTTCAGCTTGCTTTAGAAAGGCTAAATGAAGAGTCTCATACATAGTTTTAATAAAGGGTATATGCCTAGACTATATACCACTTGCTCCTGTACTGATAACTATAACATCAAATTTTTCGGACATTAGAAAAATAAGGTTGAGGTTAAGGCTGAAGTTTAGAAAATTCTTAAAAACGTTCTTAGTTAGTTTATCAGCTATTGTCCTTGCCTTGCTTATCACCTCAAGGGTTGAATTCTTTATAAGTCCTTCCCTGTGCTCTGCTATTACCCAGATATTTTGTGTCATTTATTCTTTCTCCTATGAGTCCCGAAGCGTCGGGACGAGTTGGACCCAGCACTAATTTTTCAGGAAGAATATCTCAGAATATAAATTAGCGCTGGGTAAATTCAGCCGAACAACTTAGCCTCACTTAGTGTTCGCTAAGTTGTGGCTTCATTTAAACAAACTCTTTATTCTTTAGCCGCACATTCAGGATATCGCGGCACCTCTTGCACAGGTTTAATTTATAAGAAACATAAACCTCTTCTTCTAATTGCTTGGCGTCCATATCTTTGGTTTCTTCAAGTAATTTTTGGATTTCTTCTCTTGAGTCTTTCTTTAAATCGCTCTCGCTAATCTCTATCTCCGGGCTGGCATATAGCTTAATATCAAGAACATATCTATCTTTTGGATGAGGTAATTCTTTTGAACAAGAATCGCAAAAATACTCAATACTCTTTTCTATATTCTTTATTGGACATATAGAGCAATCTGGCTTGGTCCTGCAAATCTCCTTTCCTAAACGAACTAAAAGGGCGTGATATTCATTAAACAACTTAACCTCACTCTCCAGATTATCC
>VGKN01000150.1 GCA_016867055.1 Candidatus Omnitrophota bacterium | reverse complement strand
CTTCTTTCTTTGAGATAAGTTGAGGCTTTATTTTATTTTTAGTGGGATCAAGCGTTACTACACATTCAGAGATATCTGATTCTGAAGGCAATGTGTACATAACCTCAAGCATAGCATCCTCAAGCATAGCCCTTAGGGCTCTTGCGCCTGTACCTTTCTTTATGGCCCCTTTTGCAATATATCTTAAAACCTCGTCTTCAAAATTAAGTTTGACATTCTCCATTTCAAAGAATTTTGTATACTGTTTTATAATGGCGTTCTTTGGCTTGGTGAGTACATCAATAAGCGCCTCTTCATTCAGTGAATTTAGGGTTGATACAACGGGAAATCTCCCAACAAACTCAGGTATCATCCCGAATCTGAGAAGGTCCTCAGCCTCTACATGCGCTAAGATATCGCCTATTTCTTTATAAGAAGACCCTTGCGTTGATTCTGTAACAAAACCTATAATCTTTCGCCCCATTCTTCTTTCAATAATCTTATCCAAACCTACAAATGTGCCACCGCAAATAAATAATATATTTGTCGTATCCAATTGAATAAATTCCTGATGGGGATGTTTTCTTCCTCCTTGAGGCGGAACATTGGACATAGTCCCCTCTAAAATTTTAAGCAAGGCCTGCTGAACGCCTTCTCCAGAGACATCCCTTGTAATGGATACATTTTCCTGAGTCTTACCAATCTTATCAATCTCATCAATATAGACTATTCCGTATTCAGCGCGTTTAATATCGTAGTCACAGCCTTGAAGTAATCTTACCAAAACATTCTCTACATCCTCTCCTACATAACCTGCCTCAGTAAGTGGTGTGGCATCGCATAAAGCGAAGGGAACATCTAAAATCTTAGCAAGGGTTCTTGCAAGGAGTGTTTTCCCGCAACCCGTGGGTCCTATTAGCAAAACATTTGACTTTTCAAGCTCCACATCCTGAGTGTCAATGCCTGCTTGAATCCTTTTATAATGATTATATACTGCGACAGAAAGTTGGCGCTTTGCCCTTTCCTGGTCTATCACATATTGGTCAAGTTGTCTTTTTATCTCTACAGGTTTTGGTATATTTTTTAAAATGGGTAGCGATCTTTGCCTCTTTTGAGTCTGCTCTTCCTTTTGAAGAACCTCATTACAGAATCTTATACAAGAGTCGCAGATATATACTCCATGACCACTAAATAACTTTCTTACCCTCTCTTTACCTCTTCCACAAAAAGAACATTTTTCAAGCATGTTCCCTCTTCCTTAATCCTGGCTTTTTAATAACCGACAAGTATCTAAACTATCGCTTTTTTGTCTTTATGAAACTAAAAGTATGGGTGAGATTCTTTCGAATCCTCGTGCAAGCCTACCTTTGTAGGCTGCCCGGCGAGGATTCGGCGCCTAAAGCTAACTATCGCTGTCTTTAGGTCGGCCGCCCGCTCGCTTACACTTCGCACCACTATCGTGGCGCTTGCTTTTCCTCCCATAAGGTCGGCGCTCGCTCCCTTCTCGTCCTCGCTTAAGCCTAATCTTCAGGCTGCCCGGCGAGGATTCGAACCTCGAAACTCAGACCCAAATTCTGATGTGTTACCATTACACTACCGGGCAATAAATCTATATATCTCTATCTTGGTAGTCTGTATCTCTTTGAGCCGATGGTCCCTTTGCCTTTTCCTGTTCATATACCTCCAAAATCTTTTTCTGTAGATATTCTCTGAATTCCTGTGTAATGGGATGGGCAATATCTTTATGCTCTGCCTGCCTATCAATCTCACTATTTGAAGAAGTCTGTAATTTAGGTTGAGGAAGGGAACTCCCGCAGTTATTGCAGTATTTACTGTGAAGCACATTCTTGTGTCCGCATTTCGGGCAAACTTCCTTAAGTCTCCTAGAAGGCATGGCAACGAATAAACCCTTGTTTCCTTCTATTACCTTGATGTCTCTTACTACAAAGGCATTATCGAAGGTAACTGTTGAGTAGGCCTTTAGTTTACGGTCCTGTGCATTTTTTATGAAAATTCTGACCTCTGTAATTTCCACGGCGTTCAAACCTCCTTTTAAAAAGTCTAATATGTTTTTGTTAGAAATATCTGCCAGTTGTATTGGCTTGCAAGTTTATCTCTTATTATTTCAGCCTCCTTTCTTAAGTTTACGAAGCCAAAAACTGTTGGACCACTTCCGCTCATCATTGGCTTTACACCATAATTTTCCAAGGCTATTTTAACCTGTCTTATTTCTTTAATTTTATCTTCTACAATAGATTCTAATTTATTATATAAAAAACAACTACTGAGGTTAAATAATGTATTTATACTATCACGGGTATTTTTTGTCAAGTTCAATTTTTCCCAAATATTGAGTAGATTACTCTTTTTGTTGTAATTATCTGTAAAATTTGCAGTTACGTTATTTTTCTTCTCTTCTAACTCATTATAAATCTCCTTCGTATACACCCTGATGTTCGGACAGACAAGGATATGCCAAAACCTTTTGTTTGTCTTTAAGGGAGTTATAATATCTCCCCTTCCCTCTCCTATGGCAAAACTGGTCTCCTCGGTAAAAAAAGGTACGTCTGAGCCTACCTTTTTGGCTAAGGGCATAATCTCCTCTTTTCCAAGAGATAGCCCAAATAATCTATTCATCCCCAAAAGCACAGTCGCTGCATTTGAGCTTCCTCCACCTAAGCCTGCTGCTATTGGGATATGTTTTTCAACCTTTATATACACCCCCTTCTTTATCTTGAAGTTTTTTAAAAATAATTCTGCCGCCTTATAGGCTATGTTATCCCTTCCCCTTGGGAGTTCTTCATTATCGGTTTCTAATCTTATGCCATTTTTAGTTACCTCAAGGGTTATTCTGTCAAAAAGGTCTATCCTTTCAAAGACTGTGAAAATATTGTGAAAACCATCCGGTCTTTTTGATATCACATCAAGGAATAGATTTATCTTGGCAGGAGAAAGAAGTTGTAAAGCCATTATGTTGTTTAAATATACTATCTTAATTGAAGCGTAGAGTGCAAAGCGAAAGGTGTAGAATTAAAGTGTACAACTTAAAATTTCTTACATAAGTTTTGAGTTTTAAGTCTTAGTCTTGCGCCTTGCGTTTTTAGTTTTGCGTTAAATGTAAAATGCACAGTACTTAATTTAATATTTAGACCTAAAGCCCTGTTTTCTACGTATTAACAGCTTTACCCTTTCAATTAAATTTTCGTATGTAAGATTATATAATTTTACTAATTCATGAGGCTTTCCTGATTGACCAAAGGTATCGTTAACACCCACTATATCCATTGGAACAGGGTAATTTCTAACAACCACTTCTGCTACCGCACCTCCTAAACCGCCCATAACCGTATGTTCCTCTGCGGTTAGAATGGCTCCTGTATGTTTGGCAGCATCTATTATGGTTTTATTGTCAATGGGCTTTATTGTATGAAGATTTATAACTTTTATACCAATGCCTTTCTTTTCCAATTCGTCTGCAGCCCTTAAAGCCTCTGCCACCATAATACCGCAGGCTATTATTGTCAGGTCACTACCCTCTCTTAGGATATTTGCCTTTCCTATTTCAAACGGGTCATCTTCTCTTGTTACAATTGGAACAGTCTCTTTGCCAAGTCTTAAATAAACAGGGCCCGCAAAACTATAAGCAGCCAATGTGGCTTTTTTTGCCTCAATATAATCACATGGAATAAGAATGGTCATATTTGAAAGTGCTCGCATAAGGGTAATTTCCTCAAGTGCCTGATGGGTTGCGCCATCCGCCCCAACAGTAATTCCGCCGTGAGAGCCTGCAAGTTTTACATTTAGTTTCATTGAGCAAACAGAAACCCTCAGTTGCTCCCAGGTCTTGCCTGTCGCAAAGATACCAAATGTACAGGCAAATGGAACCTTCCCCATAAGGGCGAAACCTGCTGCAGTTCCTATCATATCCTGCTCAGCAACGCCCATCTTAAAAAATCTCTCGGGAAATACCTCCATAAAATAATTTGCCCTTGTTGAGGAGGTTAAATCTGCAGAAAGCACAACCACATCTGGGTTCTTCCTCCCAAGCTCTACAAGCGCCTCTCCAAAACCATCCCTCGTAGGTTTAGATTCTGTCATATTCACTCTTTAAGGCTTTCTCTTCGGTTTCTAGTTCCTTCAGTGCCTTATCAAGATGTTCTCTCTTTGGCGCTACGCCATGCCAGTCTAAATTATTCTCCATAAATGAGACACCCTTACCTTTTATGGTATGTGCTATAATAATTGTTGGTTTCCCCTCTATCCTATCTAATTCATCGTATGCATCCATAATTTCCTTAAAATTATGACCATCAATCTCAATGGCGTGCCAATTAAAGGCTTTCCATTTTTTAACGAGTGGTTCAAGATTCTTTACCTCTTTTACAGAGCCGTCAATCTGAAATTTATTATAGTCAACTATCGCACATACATTATCAAGTTTGTAATGGCTTGAGGTCATAGCTGCCTCCCAGATTTGACCTTCGTCAAGTTCACCATCTCCAAGCAGGCAATATACCCTTATATCAAGCCTGTCAAGTTTTGCTGCAAGGGCAATTCCATTGCTAATGGAAAGTCCCTGTCCTAAGGAACCAGAGGTAGTCTCTAGTATCGGAAGAAACGCCTTATCGGGATGTCCTTGAAGCCTTGAACCAACCTTTCTTAGGGTTAGTATCTCATCCTTTGGAAAATAACCCTGCCTGGCTAAAACGGCATAAAGGCAG
>VGKN01000149.1 GCA_016867055.1 Candidatus Omnitrophota bacterium | reverse complement strand
ATAAAAGAAAACTCATTGTCACAGATACAGTATTTAGTATGGATGGTGATATAGCACCAATGCCTGAGATTGTAGAACTTGCTAAAAAGTTTGATGCAATGGTAATGATGGATGAGGCCCATGCAACAGGAGTTTTAGGAAAGAGTGGTAGGGGTGCGGTTGAACTTTTTGATTTAAAAGGAAGACTTGAGGTTCAAATGGGTACTTTCAGCAAGGCTTTCGGCGGTTTTGGTGCATTTGTATGTGGAAGTAAAGAACTTATTGAATTTTTGATAAACACTGCTCGGAGTTTTATATACACCACTGCACTTCCGCCATCAGTATTGGCAGCAAACATTACATCTATTGAGTTAGTAAAAAATGAACCCGAACTTCGCAAAAGACTATGGGAGAATATGGAATACTTTAAGCGAGGTCTTTTATCGTATAAATTTGATATCTTAGAAAGCCGGACACCGATAATACCTATCTTGCTCGGCGATAACGAATTAACGATGAATTTTAGTAAGATGCTTTTAGAAGAAGGGATTTTTATTCAGGGGATTCGCCCTCCCACTGTTCCCAAGGGTTCAGCAAGGCTTAGAATTACAGTCATTGCTACTCATACAAGGGAGGATTTGGATAAGGCACTGGAGGCGATAGTTAAAGTGGCGAAGAAATTAGGAATCAAATAGTATTCTTCGTTATTGAGTTCGTTGAGTTTATTGAGTTATTGGGTTAAAACTCAAACAACCCAAGTAACTCAAGTAACCCAAGAATGAGAAAAATGGCTTACTTCATTTGTAATGGCAATAAAATTTTCTATAACATCAAAGGAAATGGTCGGCCTCTATTATTTATCCATGGCTGGGCAACGACCTCAAGGGTTTGGGAAGAACAGATAAATTATTTTTCTAAAAATTACAAGGTTATTTATTTTGACTTATCTGGCTTTGGGAAATCAATAAATTCAAAACCTATAACCTTAGACAACCTTACAAGAGATTTAACTTGCCTGATAGATTATCTGTCTTTGAAAAAGGTGATACTGATTGGTTGGTCTTTGGGCGCCTTGGTTTCTTTGAAGTCAGCCCTAAGTTCTATTGAGCCAGTAGAATCACTTGTCTTAGTAGGTGCGACAGCAAGGTTTACTAATGGACCTGGTTATAATGCCGGCTTGCCTGGGATTTTACTTAAAAGATTATATAAGAGACTTGAAAGGGATACAAAAAGGGCATTAGCAGATTTTTATACCCTGTTATTCTCAGAAAAAGAGAATTGTTCAAGGATTATTCCTAAGTTGTTAAAGGATTCAGTAAATTTAGACAGAAAGGTTTTGTTAGAAAGTTTAAACATATTTTTTGATACCGACCTAAGGAATAAGATATCAAATATAAAATTGCCCACCCTGATTATTCACGGAGATAGTGACCAGATTTGCCCTGTTAGTTCTGCAGATTATATCCATTCCAGAATTTCTAATTCAGTCGTTGAGATTATTAAAGGAACATGTCATGTACCCTTTTTGACTAAAGTTGATAAGTTCAATCAAATATTAGAAAAGTGGATAAGACGGCTATAATGGCTTTTTCAAGGGCAGCAGAAACATATGATGAAAATTCCAAGCCACAGCAGGAATTATGGCAGGAACTTTTAAGCCTTTTAGAGCCCTTTGGCCAAAATTATAAACTGATACTGGATATCGGGATGGGAACAGGTAAAAATACATATGAATTAGCGAAACTCTATCCTAAAAGTTTCGTAGCCGGTTTTGATATTACCCGCGGTATGGTGGATTATGCAAAAAGGAATTGGATAGTTAGAGAAGACTATCCTGTATTTTTTCAGGCAGATTTAGAAAATATCCCATTTAAAGAGAAGACATTTGATTTGGTTATTTCAAATGCAGTCTTCCAGAGAATAGATAATCTTAAAGAGGCATTTAGGCAAGTAAATAGAATTCTAAAGCCAAAGGGAATATTTTGCTTAAGTCTATTTACAGAAAGAACGCTTTTAGAGCTTAAAAGTGCATTTATTGAGGCATATAGAAATGTTAAAGGTTCTCCAATACCTTCTTCAGATAAACATCATAGCAGTTTGAAAGTTATAAAAGATTTAGAGTCAGCAGGATTTCAAATAGTTAAAAAGATAGATTTCAAAAAAAAGCAATATTATAGAAATCCCGAAGATATTATAAGATGGTTAAAAGTAATAGGCGCAAACCGTTATTTTAAAAACTGGCTTATAGGTATAGGCACAAGAAGAATATTAAAAGAAATGTATAATATTTATAAAATTAGATATTCTGTAGATTCAGGTGTGTATACGACATTTGAAGGATTGATAATAAAGGTGGAGAATAGATAATGCGAAAGGGAATTTTTATTACTTCTACAGATACAGGTGTTGGTAAGACCATTATCACTTCTATTATTGCAAGAGGCTTAATTAATAAAGGGATTGATGTTGGCGTTATGAAGCCAATTCAGACAGGGGGAAGGACTGATTCTAAATTTTTGGTCAAAATGACAGGTATAAAAGATTCACATTCATTGATAAATCCCTTTTTTGCTAAGGCACCACTTGCACCTATAGTTGCCTTTAAATTGGAGAAAAGGAATATTGATATAGAAAGGATAAAATCTGCATTTGAAGAGTTGTCTTCCAAGCATCAGTTTATGGTTGTAGAGGGAATAGGCGGGATTTTGGTTCCAATCAAGTATAACTACAGTGTTTTGGATTTAATAGTGGATTTGGATTTGCCTGTTATTATTGTAAGCAGACCAGGCCTTGGCACCATAAACCATACTCTATTGACAATAAAGGTTGCAAGGGATTATGGGATAGAGGTTATAGGGGTAATTATAAATAATTTTGCAAAAAAAGGAGTATGCGAGAAGACAAATCCCTCTGTAATTTCGCGATTAGGAAATGTGCCGATACTTGGTGAGATTCCCCATATAGATTCAATAGATTTGAAAAGATTAAGTCAGATTAGCAGAAAGATTGATTTAGACAGGATTTTAGACGAGCCAACGAGACGGGACAAGATATATCTTGAAAAAGACGATAAGTGTTATGTATGGCATCCCTTTACCCAGATGAAGGATTGGCAAAAAGAGGGACAGATTATCATAGAACAGGCAAAGGGTAATTATTTAAAGGCAACAGATGGTAGATGGTATTTAGATGCCGTTTCAAGTCTATGGGTTAATGTCCACGGTCATAGAAAGAAGGAGATAGATAATGCCATAAGAAACCAGTTAAACAGCGTATCGCATTCAACCCTTTTAGGTCTTGGTAATATACCCTCAATTAAACTAGCAAAAAGATTGGTTGAAATAACACCAAAAGGTCTGAACAAGGTATTTTATTCTGATAATGGTTCCACAGCTTGCGAGATAGGTCTAAAGATTGCCCTCCAGTATTGGAAACATAAAAAGACCAAAAAAGAAAAATTCATATCGTTTAATAACGCCTATCACGGAGATACCATTGGCGCAGTTAGCCTTGGTGGAATAGACTTATTCCATAAAATATATAAACCCCTGCTTTTTGATTCCTACAAAGTGGATTACCCTTATTGTTATCGCTGTAAGTTAAATAAAAAATATCCCTCCTGCGAATTAGCGTGCATAGGCAAATTAAAGAAAATTTTAGATAAATACCACAATAATATTGGTGCATTGATAATAGAACCCTTAGTTCAAGCAGCAGGCGGAATGATTGTCTCACCATTTGGATTTTTAAAAGAGGTAAAAAAATTATGCAATCGTTATGATGTTTTGATGATAGCGGATGAGGTGGCAACCGGTTTTGGAAGGACAGGCAGGATGTTTGCCTGTGAGTATGAAGGAGTCTCACCCGACATAATGGCAGCGGCTAAGTCAATCACAGGAGGATATCTTCCATTAGCGGCTACGCTTGTAACAGATGAGATATATAAGACCTTCTTAGGAGACTATGCTGAGAAAAAAACCTTCTTCCATGGTCATACATATACAGGAAACCCTTTGGCCTGCCGAGCCGCAATAGCGAATTTAGAGATTTTTAAAAAAGAAAGGATTCTTGAGAAATTAAGACCCAAGATTGAATTTTTGGAAAAAGAACTAAAGAATTTTAACAACTTAGAGCATGTGGGAGATATAAGGCAAAAGGGTTTTATGGTTGGGATAGAATTGGTAAAGGATAAAGCAACTAAGGAAGAATACAGATGGGAGGAAAAAATCGGAATAAGGGTTATAGAGGAGGTAAAAAAGCACGGCATTATTATGCGGCCACTTGGAAATGTTATTGTCCTGATGCCGCCATTATCTATTACAATAGCAGAGTTAAAATTTTTGTTGGATGTTACATATGAAGCAATTAGAACTGTTACAACTTCGCGTATCTAAAGCAATTGCTTCCATAATTTCTTAGAAGAAGGTAAATCTATTTTTATAAACTGAGAAAATCCAATTACATTAAAATGTTTATTAAATTTTTCTTTCTTTAATTTATCCCATATTACTAAATTTACGTTATGTTTTTGCATCTCTCCAATTTTAGAAGAAGAAATATCTTCATCTGCAGTCATCATATAAATTCTTCCAGCATTAGTAGAAGATAACTCACCTACAACTTGTTTCCATCTTTCACGTAGCGTTCTCTTAATTGATATTACAACACAAGCCATTCTATTTTTTCTAAATGCTTTCTCGCTTGGAATAACATAATCAACCTTT
>VGKN01000148.1 GCA_016867055.1 Candidatus Omnitrophota bacterium | reverse complement strand
TGACTTTTTAAATTACTATAAATGGAATTTACTTTTATGCCCGGAACATACATATGTTGTTCCTTAGGATAATTATTTAATACATCTACAATTTCATGAACAGTAAAATCAAAAATTTTGAGCTCAAATTTATATAGCCTTAATAATTCATAAAGCTCTTTCGCTGGCTTGTTCATCTCTGGAAAATGAAATTCGAATAGGCTAAAAATAAAATTAGAATCTAGAAAAATTTCTATATCTTTAAATTTTTTGTTCATTTCAGCAATATTTGACGATGTTGCCGAGACAGAAAGTACAGAACCATATACGATATCCTGTAGTGTCTTCCAAAAATTGGGTTTCTGTTTTTCAGCGTCAACAAAATATTGAATAAGCTTAGTTTCATAGACGCGAAATTTTGATTTGGAAATTCTTATGTCGCATGTACGTGATGGATCAAATAATTCAATGACCTGATCGATATTTTCATTTATAAAACATAAAACAATTTTATATACTTCATCGCGAGATAGGTTCTTTTCATTTAAATAAGATCCTATGTCCCCTAATAATTCGTTTATCCTCCTATCAACATCTCTTTCTGGTTCAAGGCGCTCAAGATATTTAATCCCTTTTTCACACAATTTACTTTTCCATTTTTCTATATTTAAATAATCTAAGTCTTTTGCCCGAGTTAGAATTGATTTAAGTGAGTGCTCTGGAATTTTCAAACCATAAGTATTTTTTATATTTTCTTGAACGGAGCTTATCGTAAGAACACTTCCATCCGACGGTAATACTTTCAGAACAAAAGGGCAAAAAGTATCAAGATAATCTTTTCTTTGTTCAAAGATCGTTTTTGTCAATGCATATGTATAAAGTAGTCTATTATTCATTATTTATTTTTTCCAAACTATATGACAATTAACGTTATGCTGTTCATAAACAGTCAAAACATCGTTACAGAATTTTTGCAATTCTTTGTCCTTTGACTTCTTTGCCAATTCATAAAGCCTGATAAACATCCTTTTGCCTGTTTGGGTCTGATTATGGAATTCCGGGGAGCAGTATAACAATACTTACTTTTCTACATCACGCTTAATTGGGTATTGTGTCCCTTGAATCTTAAAACCCTCACGCTCTTGTGGCTCGCAAGAGCCTGTGTTCGCATGAGGGTAATAATTGGGGTCGAGATATTTAAAATCCCGAACCTTTTTTAAAAATAAAAGTAGTTAATAATATGCACCGCGCCTTGGGCGCTGCCACATCTCCCGCGCCCCGTTTGCCCTCGCTTGGGCTCGGGCAAACTCGGCGTTCACTTGGCCGTTCACTTCTTGCTAATTTTTAAGCGTGTTCGGCTCTGCTGTGGCTGGCGGTCGGGTGCGGGCGACCGCCAGCCACTTGCGTCCAAATCAATTAGTTTATAAGAACGGTTGTCCGCTGTCTCGCCTGCGCCACATTAAAAACTACTTCTTACGGCGAGACGCCTCGCCTCTCACGCGCAGTGCTTCAAAGCCGATGGGCAAAATTTTGGGTGGGGGCAAAATTTTGCCGCCTTTGCTCAAAGAAAGAACAAAAAATCAAAAGATATCGGTGGCAGAAAAAATTTTAACTTTTTAGTTTCAAAATTAGCTGCTGCCAGCTATCTTTTTGTTTCTGATCTTTAATTATGCCAGAGGTATTTCCGAGATCGTTTAGCTTCTCTTTCGGTACGGTCTCTAATTTAGCTAGTAAATTAAGCGCAAAATCAACGAAAGAAGTATTATTAGAATTAGCTAATCTAATAATTGCTTCAATTAAACTTATTCTTGAATTATCGGTTAATTCTAACTGAAAGTTCAAAAATTCGGTAATTAAATCCTTGAATCTAAATAATTCAGTAGTTTCTTTCAAGCAAATTTCCTGCAATTCGGTATTAAGTTTTGTTTTAAAAACGTCTTTCAATAACTCTTTTGAAGTTGGTAAATACTTTCTGCCTAGAGAACTCAAGCTAGCATCGTTGACTTCTTTACCTATTTCAAATATAAAATTTCCCAAATCTTGTTTTTTGTCGTCTTTGTTTCTTTCCTTGCAAATTCCATCTAATAGCACCAAAGCTTTTTCTTTATGGGATGCAGAAAATCTCTGTTTTATAGAATTTTTTAATTCATTAAAAATAAAATTAGTTAAATTATCATTATCTTTAGCTATTTCTATTATCTTATTTTTCCATATCTCAATATATTGCTCATTACGAAGGGCGTTTAAAAGCAAATTCGTTACTCTATTATCTTCTATTTTCTTCTCTCCCCTTTTATAAACCACATTGAATTTATCTAAAGCTCCAGCATCGGGTCTATTTTGGATCATATCGAGCGTTGAATTTATACATTGTGTTCTTACATTATCCCACCATTTCTCATCTTCTACATATTGCTCAATAAATGAAATAAATTTATCGAGATTATCCGGAGGGAAAGATACCATTTGTTGGGCAATAGAAGAAATGTAATTGTCTTTAGAAGGAGCAGAAAAGACAACTACACTAAAAGCTTCTAATATTTCTCTCTTTTCATTGATATCTTTAATCCTCTCATATAGATTCCAGATATAATCAATCATCGGTACTGCTTCTTTCTCGCTAACCCAATCTGGCATTGTTTTAACAATTTTAATACCTAACTTAATACTTTCATTTATTGAAGAAATAGATTGTTGATACCAAAATGAAAAAATCTTTTGGCATTTCTGAGAAAGCAATACTGCATACGATTTGTCCCAGAAATTACAAGCAACGTCAAAAATTTGGTTATAGAGATTACTTTCTGCTTCTTTTTCATCTATTCTCGACAAAAGTTTATTGGCTATTAGATTTATAGAAGGGATTTTGTTTTTGATATTATTGAACTCCTGCCCTTCGGGCAGTTTAATCAAGTTCAATATTTGGATTACCCAAGCAGGGTCTTTTTCTATGGCTGTTTCTAGTATGCCATTAATCCTATTTGCCATCTGAGGATCATTTTCTGTCTCTTTGTATAAAATATTTATTAATTTAGCAGCATATTCAGGAATAGGCTTTCTGTTCAAATCTGCAATACTTAATTCAACTAGTTTGGGCCTTTCAATAGTTGCATTATCTAAAATATCTACAAGGTTAAATGTTTGATCGGGATCAAAATTCAGTACATCATGATACTGTAAAAGTTGAGTTATAACAATTTGAGCATACTCCTTCTTTCGATTTCCTCCAAAATCTATCAGCTTATAAATTTCTAAAGAAGAGGTCAAAATGTTAGCTAAGAAAGATTTGGTTGGATTTTGCTCTAAGATATCTCTTATTAATTCCTTAATACCGTCTTTCTGCTCGTCAGAGGCATAATCTTTAGCTAGCGATTGTATCTTTGTTAAATCTCCCTCTAATAATGCTTCCTTCAATTCTGAATAATTCTTAAGATTTATTGCGTAAGCCGGAATTTTTAGATGTAAAATAGCCTGTAAATCAATAATTTGTGTAAAACGGGTAACCCATAAGAATTTCAATAAGTTTAGATTTATTGAAGGTCCATCTTTTATTATACCTCCACGAAAGACTGTCTGAGATTCTTCCTCCCATTTCTTGAATAAATTAGAGTCTTCTTTCAGTTTTTCAAACTCATTAGGAAATGCGGTTTGTAGAACTAAAATTTTAGCTAAAGAAGAGACCCCCTTTTCTAAATCAAAATTAAAGACTCCCTCGTCTTTTCGTTGTTTACAAATTGAATAAATGACTTTAAAAGAATTTAGGAAATGTTTTATTTTTCTTGGCGTATCAAAACCACCATATATTCCTATCTGAACGGCCTCTTCAGAAATATTAGTCTCAGTTGCTACCGCCTTCGAGAATTCTATCAAATCAGCATGGCTTAATGAAGAGAGCTTAACGCTAGCATCAACAAATTTTAAAATTTGTTCAGCTTCATATTTATTTCCTCTTTGTTCTTTTAGAATATCAACGATTGCCTTGTCATCCATTGCTAAGATAAAATAGCATTTCTTAAATTGTGGCTCTTTATCATTATAATAGGTAAAGAAAGTTTTAGCAGAATCGAGAATTTCCATTATCATTTCATCAGGACACCTATCAATATCATCAATAATAAAAATTATCTCTTTATCCGCTTTCTTAGTTAAGTCTATGAATTTATCCTGGAATTGTTCAGGAAATATAATTTGCGGATCAGATTCTACTTTGAACATTCCAATCAAAAGATTCTTCATCAAGTCCGAAATAAGGTCTTTTAAAGGAAATAATGCAATAAACGAACCGAGTAAAGCCCAATTATTAGAAAGTGTTATGCCATAGTAGAAGGACACGCCCATACCAATCAGTATCAGTAGAATTACTAAGGCAAGAGGTACTAAATATTGCGCATTTATCTTTAGGTTATTAAGAACTTTAGATAAATCCTTGAGAGAGCCAATTTGTATGTTAAGGTCTTTGATAAATCTTGTATTGAGTTCATTTATAAATTTTTTTCTTTCTTCCTTATCGTTAATTAATGTCTTAGCTGTCTCAACCAGAAACTGTCTTCTGAATGAATCCTTCGCATATTTCCAAGCATTAAAATAGACAATATGATGCGAATCTTTGATTTCATTCTGAAATATATTCAGTATAGTGGATTTTCCAGAGCCCCAATCACCTAATAAACCTATTACCAATGGAGCACTATTGTTTTTGATAATGTTAACTAGTGTATGGGCATAAACTCGGTGATTAAA
>VGKN01000147.1 GCA_016867055.1 Candidatus Omnitrophota bacterium | reverse complement strand
TTCTCCTCCTCCAGTAAAAATTAATCCACGAATTTTTGCCTTCGCCAATTGCTCTACAATGTCCTTAGCCAACCTCTTGGACAAATAATCATTACCCCTATCTTTAAAATACCACCCAGAACACTCAGGGCATCTATGATTGCAGATATTGGTCATATCAAGTTCAACAGTTATTGGCGAAGGGTTCCCACCGCCAAGCCATTCATTTACTCTATCTAAATGCTTTAAAATCTTATCCGAGCTAAACTGTCTAACATCTATATCCATAACCCTATGTCCTTCTAAAAGGAAAAAATCTCTTTAGCCAAAAAAAACCCACAGAAAATAAAAGGTATAGAAAAATTATAGTATTTCGTGTCCCTATAAATATAAGCCATATTAAAGCAGCAGGAATCTTAAGCAAGTCTCCCGCTGTCCTCTGCCTAAGCAACCACCATTGATTCCATTGATTAAATAACCACACCTGCGCCCGAGTAAAAAACATAGCTACAATTATCGGGCTTATATCAAGCGAGGTTAAAATTATAAAATCAAAATTTCTATCTCGCATCTTAAGCATCCAAATAGCAATTTGATATCTCTTAATCCAAAACCTCTCATCAGGTGAAGCTATCTCAATATCTCTAAATTCATCGCTAATATATTTTTTTCTTCTATTAAAAGTTAATAAAACTATATGAGTATTTGAAAAGCTTTTCCTTGTATTTTCAATAACTAAGTTCAAATGTTCTTTAGAGATACAATCATTATCTATTATTAAAGCGGTCTGCTTTAGGATGTTATAATCTCTAAATTTTAAAGTTATGAAGATTTTTCCAAACTTTTTTAATATTTTTTTCATATCTGTTTAAATTTGTTGATGTTGCTTTTCTACTGTTAACGGTTTGGAATCTAAAATTATCCTGCGGGTTATTTTGTCTATCAAATCCATAATAAAAATAATCTGATTATACTGTATTATTAGTTTTTGCTTTAGGAACAACCCAATGGAATAACCAATTCTTCTCTTTTTCCACTACCATAGCCACCCAGCAAGGGCATTCATTATATTCACAAACCCTTGGTTCATCGTACAAAGAAAATGTACCATCAATTAGATTACCTATATTGCCTCTTTCATCATCAAAGCAGCATCTATATGCTGTGCCATCTGGACGAATCTTGGCATACATCTGACCCATCCTACAAATCTCACCCTTATGAGAGGTCTTTTTAGTATTTCCATATGAATCTAACATCTTAGAAGCAGTAAAGGGATCGCATTTTTTAATCAACTCCCTTTCTTCATCTGTATATCCTTGAGGGTAAATCCTTCCCATGTATTCTCCTCTAAATGGCATGATGCAAAAAGAAATAGATTTATCTTCAAATATCCTTTTATACTCTACCATTTGTTTTAAATGAGGCGGGTAGGCAACAAAATTTATTCCTTCAATATCATAACCTCTTTCTTTTAGGAAAATTGCTTTATCTAAGAATTCATATATATTTACAAACTCCGGATGAAAGGCAGCAGCAAATCTGACTCTTCCCGGCTTCACTTTAGTAATAAACTCCGATAAATCAAAAGACAAATTTGTATCAAATTCTATAGAATATTCTTGATTTAAAAAAGCTGCTAAATCTATAAAATATGGATAGATAAATGGTTCTCCGCCAGAAAAATGGATATGTCCATTTCCATATTTTTTGTACGCATCGTCCCAAATCCTCTTCCATATTTCTATGCCCGGATATTTATTTCCACCACGCACATCTTCCCACTTATTTGAGAAGAAACAATATGTGCAGCGATAATTACATGCATAATGAACATCCCAAGTAAAAAATATTCTATATGGTTCGACAAGTTGACGATTAATACTCAAACTTATGCTATCCGATACCACATCTTTTTCAGTAGGAGGTAAAGAAATATTGTTATCGCATATTCTTTGAGATTTTTCCCTTTCAGAATTTCTTGCCTGCATATTGTTTATCTTATAAACAGTATGCTCTGGAAAGCTCCACATAGGCAACCACTCTTTTTCTTGGTCAAGAAACATAGCCTTAAAACACGGGCATTTGGTATCAGCCTCACAGGGCTTAGGCGAAGTAAGCAGCTTAAAATCCTCTTCAAAAATATTCCCAAGTTTACCACTGCTGGGCTCACAACACCTTGTCACATCGCCATTAGGTAAAATTTTAGCATACATCTGCCCCATTCGGCACAATCTACCCTTCATCTCTTTTGTTTCATCTGTTTTCCATCTATACCATTTATCATTAACTGAAATATGGCGAAAAGGACTACCTGTGATTTTTGCTAAAATTTTTCTTTCTGTTTCATTGTAACTCTTGGGATAGTAACACCCATTAAAAATACCCTCAAATGGTGAAATATTAAATTCAATATTTGACTGTTCAAATGCATGCTTGAACCTTTCTATCTTTTCTAAGAAGGGTGGATAAGACACAAAACAGACGCCGATATGATATCCCTTATCACGCAAAACTATAACCTTATCAAAGAACTCTTCAAATTTTATAAATTCAGGATGAAAACTTGCTGAAATCTTGATGTTTTCTGGTTTAATCCTTTCTAAAAAATAGGGTAAATCAAAACTTAGGTTCGTGGTTAAATCTACAACATGTTTATCTAATAATATTTCAACTATCTCATAAAACATAGGGTGTATCGTTGGCTCCCCGCCAGAAAGACGGACTACGCTGCTGTAATATCTATTGAATACATTATCCCAAATCTCTCTCCATTTATTTAAATCGCTGCCATTAGCTTTTTCCTGCCCTTCTTTGCATGGGAACTTCCCTTGCGCTATAGTACAATATGAACAATTATAATTACACCCATAAAGAATATCCCAATTCCAAAAAACTCGATAAGGAGGTTCTAATAGAGAAGACTGAGCCCAAATAGAATTTTTTAAATTTTGTTTTACCAAAGGGATATCTCTTTGGTCGACGGATATTACCTCTTGAGGCTCATCGGAAAATACCTCCTCGTCAAGTAAAAATACCCATTCGTTGCAACGACATATGTCGCTATTACATGGTAAGGGTTTCTCAAGAAGTTTAAAATCTCTATCAAAAAAATTACCTATTTTCCCTTCTAAATAAACAGTCCCACATCTCGTCAATGTCCCATCGGCAAGTATAACAGCATAATTATACCCGGCTTTACATAATTTTCCGCTTACTTTCTTTGGATTTAGTTGAAATCTTTCACCCGCTCGTTCTCCCAGAAAAGGTTTTAAAAAATATCTCTCTTCTTCTGTATAATCCTGAGGATAGACCTTACCATCACACTCACCCCAAAAAGTTAAAACTGAAAAATTCAATTTATTCTTTTCAAACTCTTGTTTATAAAAATTTATTTGATTTATTTGGGGAGGGTACGCAAGGTAAAGTACATTGTCCGTAAGACCATTTTCTTTCAGAAGTAACGACCTTTTGATAAAAACATCGAGCCTAGAAAACAATGGGTGGAAGGTAGGAGAAATCTTTACCTTTTCACAATTCACTTTTTTAACAAAACCCTCAACCTCAGTTGATAAATTAGTTGTAATCCGTATAGTATGCAATTTGGATAACTCAGCTATTAAATCTGTGAAATTGGGATAGATAAATGGCTCTCCGCCTAAGATATCTATATCTGCGCTGTTGTATCTTTCATATACATTTTCCCAATATCTCATCCATTCCTTAACTGATAAATATCGATTGAGTCTTGCTAAATCATGCCATTTACCATGAAACCAGCAATAAGGACATCTATAGTTACACGCATAATGGATATCCCAACTAAAAGAGATTTTCTCTGCTATATTGTCTTTTTCCATTTTATATTTTTTTGAATAAAGATCGTTTTTTAATTATATTGTGGCCTAAATAGGTGTTTTCCAAAGTTGCATCCATTTATCCTCTTCACCCACAATCATTCTTTTCCAACATGGACAGTTATCAATCTCGCATGGGAGGGGTTCGTTTAATAACGAAAAATCCTTATCGTCAAAGAGGTTTCCTATTTTCTCAACATCTTCTGCACAGCATCTAAGCACATCTCCGGATGGCATAATCTTCGCATACATATGTCCCATATGGCACAATCTCTTTTCTTTTTTGTTATTCTTATTCTCAATAAAATAATCAACGGATGGTGCAAATTCACTACAAATCTTAAGTAATCTTCTTTCTTCCTCTGAGTAACTAGATGGATATGGCTTTCCTTGAAAGGTCCCTCTAAATGGCTGAATCCCAAAATTTATACCTCTATATTTGCACTCATCTTTAAATTCTTTCATTCTTTCTAAATACGGTGGATAGGCAACATATGTTATATCAACGGAAAAATTATTTTCTATTAATAACATAACCTTCTTTAAA
The DNA here is from genome assembly GCA_016867055.1 of Candidatus Omnitrophota bacterium. Next base: position 342 of record VGKN01000147.1, on the reverse strand, counting down.
AAGATTGCAAAATTTTCAAACTCTGGATGAAAACTCGCATTAAATTTCACTCCCTGAGATACTATCTGCTGCATAAAAAGATTAACATCAAAAGAGAGATTAGTGGTAAACTCTAAAGTGTGTTTTTTTAATAACAGTGATACCAAATCTATAAAATTAGGATAGATAAATGGCTCTCCCCCGGAAATATGTATATGGCAACTTCCATATATACCAAAAATTCTATCCCAAATTTCTCCTAATTCTTTTATGTCAGGATATCGATTTTTGCTCTTAATAATTTCCCACTTACCTGCACAGAAACAATAAGAACATCTGTAATTACAGCTATAATGAATATCC
>VGKN01000146.1 GCA_016867055.1 Candidatus Omnitrophota bacterium | reverse complement strand
GGTTTAGTCTCTAGGGCTTCTACATTCTCATAGCCTTCCACAAGGCCAAAGTCTTTAAGCCGTGATGTTGCTATAATTATTGCTGCTACCTGCAGTAGGAATAATAAGCCTATACCGCCAGTTACAAATAAATTATGGAACGCCAAATGAGCACCTATAACCATTAATCCTATAAGCACTACACTGAGGAGGGATTTGGCGGCTGGGGCTGGCACGGCAGCGTGTGGCGGTGCGAAGAACTGGGTCTTTTGTTCTTGACTATGTTCTTTCATCATCTCTAAAAGAAATTTTGCTGCGGCTTTCTCAACCTGGGCTATATCTTTCTCCTGTTCTTCAAGAGATAAATGAGTCCAGTTAACAAAATCAGGGTGATTTATAATTCTGTGGTATGGACCCAAGCTTTTTCCGCCCGGGCCTACTTCTACTCTAAACGGCACACCTGCCTTCCAGGTGGCATGGGCAAAAAGCATTAATAGTCTTTTTTCATCAGGTGTAAGATTTCTTTCTACTATATCCCTTAAGACATCGCTAAATTTCTGTCCTTTACGAGTTGTTTCTAATAGAAAGCCGACACCAACTTCCAAAGCTATGAAACCCAGCAAGTTCACAGCGATATCTAAATCTCTCTTAGTTAAAGCAGTAGTACTTTCATCAGTGCTTAGCGAATAATTCTTTCCTTTAAATTCGTTATAATTCTTCAATGATTCCTCTGCCATTTTACTTAAAAATTCAGGGTCTTTCAGGAGCCTCTCCAGAGCCTGTAGCTGTTGCTCAGGCTCTGTTATGTCCTTTATTCGGCTCAAAATCATCCCCGCTGCTGTCTTAATCTGGAGCATATCTTCTTCCCATATCCTCTTTTCCAAAAGACCAACCGGAGCAAAATAAGGATGTCTTTGGATTAGACTAAATGGACCTAAGCTTTTCCCGTCCGGATCCACTTCTACTCTAAATAGCGCACCTGCCTTCCAGGTGGCATTGGCAAAGAATGATAACAATTTTTTTTCCTCATCAGTGAGGTCTTCTTTTGAGATTGCTTCTAATATACTTAACAAGCTCTGTCCTTTACGAGTTGTATATAAGAGGGCAGTAACTGCAACCTCCAAACCTATAAATCCTGCTAAATTCAAGGTGATGTCTAAATCCTTTTTTGTCAGGTCAGCAGGGGTTTTATCTTCGCATATTACATACTTTGTCTTAGCAGATTGATTATAGGCACTTAACAAAGGACGTGCCATTCCTTCTAAGAATTCAGGGTCCCTCATTAAAGAAGCTAATATTGAAAGTTCCTCGGTTGGCAGGGGTTGGGCGGACGGCTGCGGCATAACGGTTGGCATAACTGAAGCAACATCTCCTCCAGCTTTTTCTATAACAATCATCATATTACTCGCAGGGAAAGGTGCGTCTTGCCCATCAAGCTTAGTGAGCCTAACTTTAGCCCTGTTCCAACCATCAATATATCCTTGCTGAAGATAGGCTTGTTCCTCAGGAGGTAGGGGAATCTCTTTTATCTCTATTCCTATTTCTCTTGCTATCTCATACAGCAACGCAATATAACCACTACGGGTAAGTATTAGGTTTTGTTCTAGTATCTCAAAGGGCAAACTACTTGGGTCAAACTCAGGTCTATAACACCAGGTTAATTTGGATAAGAATTCTGCGATGTCTTTACGCAGAAAACGAATTTTCCATATTTCATTTGTTTCATCCTCTTCAACTATAGTGTAGGCGTGGCTTAAATCTCTTCCTTGGAAATTACGAACAAAATAATCAAAAACATCTTTATTATTTTTCCCTCTTAATTCCAATATCTCTTCTACTTCTCCATCTTCAGGTATAGGTCCATCGCGTAAAAGGAGGCGATCACCAGGACCTAAGGTTAAAAGTGCTGCACGTAAAATATTTCGTACTGAATCGAGATTAAACTTCTTCCCATCTGTTTCTGCAAAACTATAAATTTCATGTAACACTGCGCAAAATACTATTGTGTTCGCTGCTGGAATACCTGCTTTTCTTAAAATATCTCTTAGTCTAATTGCATCTCCTTTTATAGCTACCGCAGAAAGATGCTTTTCTTCTATCCTTCTCCTGAGGGCCTGAATTGCTTCTTCGGATATCTCAATTGCAACTATTTGCTCAATCCCTTTCTCTGGCTTAAGTGCTTCTGCTATCTCAAGCGTGGGGCCATCCCCAGGCCCTATATCAACCCAGATTGGCCCCTTACCGTATCCCAATAATCTAGCTTTATCGCTTTTAGAAGAAGCCATTGTGTTCAAATAAAGGCCTTCGTTACGAACTCGGTCAAACTCATCCTTACGCAATCCATACACATCTAAAAGCATCTTCAAAACTTCATGAAACTTAACTGAATCCTTCTGTTCATAGAGATAAAGAAGGTATAAAAGATGTTCGGCTTCTTCGCTAAAACGGAAATCAAAAGAGATAGCCTTTTTTCCATCTATGACCATACTCACCGCTCCCAAACCAGACTCTTTTTCAGAAGTAGCCGCATCCAAATCAAAACGAGCTACGCTAGCCGAATCTAAAATAATATCCTCTAAACTAACCTGGCGTAATAGTGACTCAACAATACGGGTCTTATAGGCATCAAATTCATGCCTGGTGCTTGATAACATACGCATAAGGTCAAAGAAACTAATATGGAAGGGTCTTTGCATATCCAGGCCTTTTCTTTTTGCCAAAGCCAAAGCAAGAGCAACAATCTTTAATTGCGCTTCAGCAGATAGGCCAAACGTAGCGCTCTCGACATACCAGCCCTGAAAATGTTGTAAGTCCTTACATAAAGCAGCGATGGCTTGAGGGCTCATTGCATCTACTATAGTATCAACTGCCTCTTTTGGTTCACCCTCATCCCTTCTTTCCTGACGGAAGCGACCAAAACGGTCCTTAAGATAAGCTCTTTGGGACTCTGTAGATTTAAAATTATCCCAGCGCGCACTAAATATATCATCCCATGTATATAAAAATGCTCCATCTTGTGGGGTAATAACCCTACAGAAATCATCAAAGAACTTTATAAATTGGCTATTCAAACGACTGGTCATTAATCCTTCCCGGATACTGGCAGCATCAAGGAAATTGAGAAGATAAATGATATCCGCTATTCTCCGTGCCGCAGTAGAAGAATCATCCTTACACCCCACTGCCTCTGTCAATAAAGGAAAATTAGCACGAATCCAAGAAGTAAAATCTTCAAATACCTCATAGGAAACCTCGCCCCTTACCCACTGTCCAGCAAAACCACGCGTCTCAATGACTCTATAGAAAAACTCATTTAAGATATTCCTCTGTGGGTGAGCACTAAATAAAGCAATATTTTCAAAAAGGCCTTTCTGCCAGCTATAAGGTGATTCTTTATTGCGCAATATTAAACCTGCTGCTTTATTGGGAATACGTAAATCTATTCCTGGAATCTGACTCCACTGTTGCCTTAACTGAGGTAATCCTGCCTTGGCAACATCATGATGGAGAAACGCACAACGAACATGGGAAAGAAGCCCTCCATCCCGCAACGCGCTCACCACAGCACACAGTCTCTCAAACTCTGCATGGGAAATACCTGGCTCATCCTGGAAGAGCGCCATATCCTGTTTTTCTAAGCCTAAAAGTTTTCTGCCAAAACCACGGGCAATAATGTGACTGACTAAAGAAAGATTTCTTTCGGGTAGTAAAAGTGCTGGTTGGGCATCATAATTCATTGCTTCTGGTAATTGATATAAATATCCATAAATTTCAGGGAAAAGACGTCTTAGACTTGCTTCTGCTCGACTTGCTACGGTATTCAACAATGGTTTAAATTGTTTTATCAAGGCCTCTGTATTCGCATAAATTTCCCTTTCAATTCTATCTTGACGTTTTGCTGCCCATGATTTTACCACCCCCGGTTTGGGCCGAATTCGATAAACCTGTAACGTATGCCAATAGGGCTCCTGATCCGAATCATCAGAATCAAATTCTGGATGATATTCTAATAAACCTTGCGCAACCAACCAGTCCTTCCACTCTTTAGATATCGATCTAATTTTTAGAGGAACTCGCAGTGGTTCTCCCAATGGCTCGATTTCAAAACGGTCCCCAAATTCAGCAAGGTATTGTGCGAAATCTTTAGCTGCCAGAGAACTGATATTAATGACAATACTTGCCTCAGGATTATTAGGATTAAGTTTATAAATACCTTCTTCCAAGACTTCTCGTATCAACCCTGTACCGCGATAAGGATCAGTGCTTGGGCGACTATCAAAAGGAGGAGAAGGTATGTACGGTGGATTAACCACAATCAAATCAGCTTTTGCTCCTTTCACTGTTCCTAAACCCTTGCCACGATAGGTTCGTAAGCGTGTCCGCGGAGCAAGAAATGGTAGGATATTGCGTTTAGCTGCACGCAAGGCATAATGGCTAATATCGGTTATGGAGAGTTCTTCAAGTTGTGGAATTCGTGAGGCCAATAATACTGAAAGATGTCCACCACCAGTTCCAATCTCAATGGCTCTATGAATATTACCTGATTCCAATAGACCAGAGTTTTCCAAGCATCGGTGTAAATATACTGTATCAATATTAGTAGTCCATACATTTCTATCGACCCCTTTATCCCAGGAAACAATGATTCCGCGATAGTTGGTATAGCGTTTGCCCTCTGGCCAGATACGGTCAATAACTTCTTTTATGGTATCACTAAAATTATGTCTCATATAGCGCTCTGGAGAAAGAAGATGGG
>VGKN01000145.1 GCA_016867055.1 Candidatus Omnitrophota bacterium | reverse complement strand
CATCTTTTCTAGTTCTCCTGTTTTTTCTCCTACGGATATCATTCTTATTACCATTGGCGGGAAAAGCTTACTTCTTTCAAGGGGTGCTGAAAAGGGTTCTCCTTCACGAACATTTTTTCCAGAGGACTCTATTGCGTATTCAATTATTTTGTTGCCTGTAGTTTTACTTACGATATCAAGCGCAGTCAAAATAGGTACCCCACTTTTAATAAGCGTAGAAAGCGTTCTTGAAAACTTGGAAATGGCAACCTTTCGAAATAATACCCCAAATACAGGCAGTCTCAAAAGTACTCTATCAAAGTGAAATCTACCAAATTCTGTGTGTATGAACTGATTTAACAGAAAATATGCTGCTATTAGAAACCCTGCTATAAGGAAAAAATATTTTTTTAGCGTATCGCTAATCGCTATCAAAATCTGCGTAGGAAGTGGAAGGGTCCCACCCAATGTCGCAAAGATATTCTTAAACGTTGGTACTACAAATAGAATCAAAGCCGTTGTAATGGCAACTGCCATAGAGCTAACAACCAAAGGATAGACTAGTGCGGTACGAACCTTTCTGTTCAATGCCTGAGTCTTCTCTAAGTAACTTGCAAGCCTATCAAGAATAGTATCCAGATTTCCACTTGACTCACCTGCCTTTACCATATTTATGTAAAGCGGAGAAAAAACCTTTTGATGTCTTGCAAAAGCCTCGGATAAACTCAAGCCCGTTTCTATATCATCATTTACACTTAGCAATATTTTCTTAAACTTGGGGTTTTCTACCTGCCCTGCAAGAACTCTCACAGACTGGGAAAGGGGAATTCCGGAATCTACCATTGTGGCAAGTTGTCTTGAAAATACCACAAGGTCCTCAGACTTAATCTTTTTCCCAAAAACTACCACTTTCTTAGATTCAACCTTTGGCTCTTCCTCAATGATAGAAATTATTATTAGGTCCTGCTTTCTCAAATTCTCTATCAGGGTATGCTGACTCTCTGCATCTATGGAACCAGTTATGGTCCTGCCTGAGGTGTCCTTAGCCATATATCTAAATAACATTTAACTTATCCCTTACTCCTTTGAGGTAATTCTTAAAACCTCATCAAGGGTGGTAACCCCTGACAAGAAATTTTTTAAGGCTTCTTCTCGTAATGTGCTCATACCTTCTTTTGCAGCATAATCTTTTATCTCATCAGAAGAGGCCCTCTTTATTATAAGTTCTTTTATCTTATCATCAATTAACATAACCTCCAAAATAGCCATTCTACCATAGTAACCTGTATTATTACAATGAGGGCAACCTTTCCCAAGATAAACTTTTTTTTCTTTTAGATTGCCAATTTCTATGCCTATACGTTCCAATACAGAAGCAGGTATATCTGTTTGTTCTTTACATTTAATGCAAATCTTTCTCATAAGGCGCTGGGCGCCCACCATAACAATGGAAGAGGCTACCAAAAACGGCTCAACGCCCATATCTATTAGCCGTGTGATAGCCGAGGGGGCATCGTTTGTATGAAGGGTACTTAAAACCAATTGCCCTGTCAGAGAGGCTTTTATCGCTATATCTGCAGTCTCGGAATCCCTTATCTCGCCTACCATTACTATATCAGGTGCCTGTCTTAAAACAGAACGTAGACCATCTGCAAAATTCAACCCTATCTCAGGTTTAACCTGTATCTGAGTGGCACCATCTAATATGTACTCCACGGGGTCTTCAATCGTTATTATGTGCTTATCGGGCGTGTTGAGTTTATTTAGGACAGCATTTAGAGTTGTGGATTTACCGCTTCCGGTAGGCCCTGTAATAAGTATCATACCAGATGTCCAAGACATCCCTGTATCGACCTTTACAAGAACCTCTTCTGAAAAACCAAGATTCTTAAGAGCAAGGGCTGACTGGGTCTTATCAAGGGCTCTTAATACAATCTTATTCCCGTAGGTTACAGGTAATACTGAAACTCTAAAGTCCACCTCCTTGTCAGGAAGTTTTATTTTAAACCTTCCATCCTGCGGAAGCCGTGATTCCGTAATATCCAACCCTGACATAATCTTTATTCTTGCTATCACGGCATTCTGATTCTTCTTCGGAATTCTCAATACCTCCTGCAGATTTCCATCTATACGGTATCTTACTTTAAGGTCATACTCCTGCGGTTCTATGTGTATGTCGGATGATCTGCGGTTTAAGGCTTCTATAATCATAAGATTTACCATCTTAACGAGAGGCACCTGCTGACTCTCCATAGCTATTTCGCCAAGGTCAAGATCTTTGGTTTCTGACACTAATTCTACATCTTCTACCTTTGCCTCCTCAAAAAGTTTTTCAAAATTTATTCCTTCCGTTATATAACATTTATCTATAACTTCTAAGATTAATTCCTCTGTGCTAAGGACAGGCTCTATTTGAAAGCCTGTCAAAAGTTTAATATCATCCATCGCAAATATGTTCATTGGGTCGCTCATCACTACCGTCAATACCTGCCCAATCCTTGAGATAGGAACTATACAATAGTGCCTGGCTATTTTCTCAGGAATTATCTTCACAACCTGTAGGTCAACCTTATATTTGGACAAGTCTATAGGCGGGATATTCAAACCCTCGCTTAAAACTGACATAAGTTCCTTCTGCGTTATGACTTTTTGCTCTATCAATATTTTTGTAAGGCTTCCGCCTTTCACCTTCTGAATAGCAAGCGCCTTATCTACAGCGGTCTTGTCTAAAAAACCACTGGTGACCAAAAGCTCATTTAAAACCTCCTTTATTGGCTTTGGCATCAGAGTTGTTCTCCCGCAGTTACCCTCATAATCTCCTCAATACTCGTTAAACCTTTTATGGCTTTATTTATTCCGTCTTCTTTTAATGTAATCATACCCTCTTTCTTTGCAATCTGTTGTATCAGTGCCTCTGGCGCCCTTTCCATTATAAGCCTCTTTATCTGGGGCGATAATAACATTATCTCAAATATTCCTATCCTCGCAGAATAACCTGTCTGTCTGCAACTATCGCAACCCTTTGGTTTAAACAAAACAACAGGTTGTTTCCAATTTACATTAGTCCTTCTTAGTTCTTGTAATAATGAATTATCTGCTTCATAGGCGACCTTACATTTTGGGCATAGACGTCTTACGAGTCTTTGTGCTATCACCGCAATTATTGAAGAAGTTATAAGAAATGGCTCAACCCCCATATTTATAAGCCTCACGACAGAACTTGCTACATCAGTCGCATGTAAGGAGCTTAGAACTAAATGCCCTGTCAATGCCGCCTTTATAGCAATATCTACAGTTTCGAAATCCCTTATCTCACCCACCATAATTACATCCGGATCCTGCCTTAAAATTGACCTTAAGGCACTCGCGAAGGTGAGTCCGATATTCGGCCTTATGGTAACCTGATTTACCCCAGCTATGTCAAATTCCACTGGGTCCTCCACAGTTATCAAATTTTTTTCGGGTGTATCAACAAATTTTAATATGGAATAAAGGGTTGTAGATTTACCTGCGCCTGTCGGACCGCATACTATAATCATACCATGTGGCTTCATCGCTGCCATTTTTAATTCATTTAAAAAATATTCTTCAAATCCAAGTTTATCAACATCCAGTATTACATTAGATTTATCTAACACCCTAAGGCATACCTTTTCTCCAAAACTTGAGGGTACAATTGAAATCCTGAAGTCAACCTCTCTCTTGCCATATTTTATTTTAAATCTTCCATCTTGAGGAAGGCGATGTTCTGCAATATTTAAATCCGACATAACCTTTATCCTGGATACAAGCACTCCCATCATAGATTTTGGCGATGTTTGTATATCCTGAAATACCCCGTCTATTTTAAAACGCACTCTAAGATTTTTCTCTAGCGGTTCTATTAAAATATCAGATGCCTTAAACTTAATAGCCTCTGCCAATAAGACATTAGCAAGTTTTATAACAGGGGTTTCTTTAACAAGCCGAAGCAGTTCTGCCTCTGTCGGTTGCGCTGTGTCCCTTCCCTCCTCAACAACACTTAAAGAACCCTCGTCTATATCCTCAAGTATCTGTTTTATCTCCTGTGACATTTGAAATGTGTAATGACGTTTTATTATTTCCATAATCTCATCGTAAGCGGCTACAACCACCCTTATTTCAAAACCCGTGATAGATTTCACATCATCTATAGCAAAAAAATTAAATGGGTCTGCTATTGCAACCGTAAGGACATTTGCTAATTTTGAGATTGGGATAAGTTGGTAGTTCTTTATAATCTTTTTTGGGATAAGGTTTAATACCTCAGGGTCTAATTTTAAACGGCGGAGATTTATCGGAGGAATATCTAATTTTTCACTTAAGAATGCGAGTATATCGCCTTGCGATAGAAAACCCAGTTCTACCAAAACCTGGGAAAGGGGAATATCCTCTTGTTTTTGAACTTCAAGCGCTCTCTTTAATTGCTCTTCGGTTATTAACCTTGACTCAATAAGAAGTTGGCCAAGTTGTTTACTTAAGGGAACAACCATAGATTTTGATTATTTTTTAGTTTAAATTTGAGTGGAGCCCGCCCACACTAAAGTCCGGGGCTCCCTCCCGAGCAGAAAAAGCAATATAGCATTCATCCCTTGGCCTACAGGCCGGGGATTTCTGCGAGGGATTCAATAAGAAGTTGGCCAAAATTACTTTTTAAGGGTGATTATCATTGACCTTGGTCTTGATAATAGCGCTTGTAGGCTTCTTTTATATCACTTGCGGTACTAACAAAAAATTGAATTTTTAAGTTCGTCA
>VGKN01000144.1 GCA_016867055.1 Candidatus Omnitrophota bacterium | reverse complement strand
TTAATTCTTATCCTATTTAAAAAATCTCTTCTGAATCTATTTGAATCAAATATGCCATGGATATACGTGCCCCATATTCTCCCATTCTCGCTTTGCGCGCCATCAAGTTCTCTTGTAGTTTTTCCTGAGCGTTGAAATATCTCAAAGACTGCATCGCAGTATTTTGTTTTTTTGGTTCTGCCGTGATGAATCTCATAACCACTAATCTCAACCCCAGAGTGAATATGCCTAGCTCTAATTTGTGCTAATACCTTCTTCTTTGATATAGTAGTTGCTACAGGCAATAACCCAAAACCAGTAATCTTACCATTGGATGACTCTATATAATATGGGTCATAAATTCTTTCCCCAAGCATTTGATAACCGCCGCAGATACCGATTAGAGCGACTAAACGTTCATTATTTAATATTGATAAAATTTTACTACCCAAACCCGATTTAATTAGATACGAAAGGTCATAGATGGTATTTTTTGAACCTGGAATAATGATAACATCTGGATTATCCAAATCCCTTGCTTCTTTCGCATAGCTTAGATTAACGTCTTCCTCTACCTCAAAAGTATCAAAATCTGTAAAGTTTGAAATGTGCGGTAGATAAACTACATCTATATTAATTTTTTTCATTCCATTTGTTTTTTTAATCCTTTGTTTATCAAGAGGGATTGAATCCTCCTCTTGAATTCTTAAATCTTTTATGTATGGTATTACTCCCAAAACCTTTATGCCCGTTTTCTTTTCTAAAAACCTTATACCGCCTTTAAGTAGCCTTTTATCGCCTCTAAATTTATTTATAATAATACCTTTTATTTTTTCTCTCTCTTTTTCAGTCAAGAGTTCAAGAGTACCGATAATCCAAGCAAAAACACCGCCTTTGTCAATATCGCCAACTAATATAGCAGGGCAAGAAACAGCCTCAGCCATCCTTAAATTCACAATATCGTGAGATTTCAAATTTATCTCGGCAGGAGAACCAGCACCTTCAATAACTACCAACTCATACATATTAGCTAAACGTCTAAATGAATCTAAGACTATATTTTTTGCGTTTCTTTTGTAGCTAATGTAATTAACCGCGGACATATTCCCTATTGGTTTGCCTCTCACCACTATCTGCGCTTTTCTATCCGAGGTAGGTTTAATCAATATAGGATTCATATCAACGGTTGGCTCTATTTTACAAGCATAAGCCTGGACTGCTTGGGCCCTGCCTATTTCTCCGTCCTCTTTTGTAACAAATGAATTCAATGCCATATTTTGTGCCTTAAACGGAGCTACTCTATATCCATCTTGTAAAAAAATCCTACAGAGGGCAGTGACCAAAACACTTTTCCCTACGCCCGAACCGGTTCCGCATATCTGTAATGCTCTTGCACTCATTAAGATAAAATCTCTTTTAAATTTGATACAAGCCTTAAATTTTCTTTTCTCTTTCTCACGGCTATCCTGAAAAATCTATTATCCAGGCCTCTAAAGTTTGAACAATCTCTAATCATAATACCCTGTCTTGCTAAAGAATCAGCTAACCTACCTGCGTTAATATTTTTTTGACCCTCCAGTTTACAGAGAATGAAATTAGCGCTTGGGTAATAGACAGAAAGATTTTTCAAATTCTTTAACCTTTCAAAAAGGAAGGCCTTCTCAGTAGCAATGAATTCTTTACTTTTTTTAATATACTCGTAATCCTGTATCACTGCCATTCCTGTAGCTTGGGCAAGGCTATTTACTGCCCATGGGTATTGATGCCTTGATAGTGTATTTATTAAATTTGGATTACCAACAAAATATCCAAGCCGTATCCCAGGGAGCCCAAAAAATTTGGTTAAAGAGCGTATAATCAAAAGATATTTATTTTTTGTGGCTCTATATATCATCGTCAGCTTGTCAGAATCGCTGACAAAATCTATAAATACCTCGTCAATTACAAGCATAGTTTTATACCTGACGCATTCATTTATAAGCATTAAAATTTCATCGTAAGAAAGAAGTCCGCTGGTGGGATTATTTGGGTTAGAGACAAATACAAGATTAACCTTGGGTATAAATTTTATCATCTCATTTATACTAATTCTAAAATTATTCTCCTCTTTTAATTTAATGAAAAATATGTTAGAACCATTTATCCTTGAAGCAAATTCATACTCGCTGAAAGAAGGCACAGGAATAAGAATTCTTTTGGCTGCTAAGGCTTTGGGAATCAAATATATAAGTTCGATGGAACCATTTGCAACAAGCAAATTTTCTGATTTTATATCATGAAATTTTGCCAAGGCATTTTTTAGCAACATAGATTCTGGATCTGGATAATGAACGAGTCTGCCTATATTTCTTTGAATGATTATTCTTACTCTTGGCGAAAACCCAAGGGGATTAATGCTTGCGCTAAAATCAATGACTTTTTTCGTAGGAAGTTTATATCTTTTAGAAAAAATGTCTATGTTCCCGCCATGAATCCTATCTATCATCTAATCACCTAAAAAACTATGCTCAAAAGCACAGCACATTCTGCTATTTCGCTTACAGCTCCAATAGTATCTCCTGTCAGTCCACCAATTTTCCTTTTTACAAAATTTATAAATAAAAAAACAGGGATTATACAAAAAATGAATAATGCAGCACCCTTTAAGCTAGACAATAGAAAAAAAATGGTAAAGGTAAAAAAACCTCCGATAAAGAATTTCTTTCTGTTAGCATTCTCAACAAAAAATTTTGCCTTTCCTTCTTGGTGTACGTATTTAGAACTAACGCAGGCTAAAACCTGAGACCATCTTGAAAAAACCATCATCATAATCAATGCCCTCCAAAGCCTATTTTGCGGAATACTCTGAAAAAGCACGAATTTAAAGAGCAGTAGACAAACTACCCCCACAGTTCCTATTGCGCCGATATGGTTATCTCGCATTATTCTAAGGATTTCCTCTTTAGCCTTAGCTCCATAAAAACCATCGCAGGTATCAGCAAATCCATCCAGATGTATTGCCCCAGTTATAAATATTGAGAGGACTAGAATTAGTATATATACGACTAAATGTGGAAGAAAATCAAGGCTAAATAAGGTTAAAACCAAGATACCCCCTATTAGTAAACCTATAATAGGAAAGTAGAGCAAGGAATTTCCATAATCCTTCTCTTTTATTTTGAGGTCTATTTTTATAGGAAATATAGTTAAAAATTGAAATGCAATTAAAAAATTTTTTATTTCATCCCAAAAATAAGTGTTAATTAAACTCATTTATCAATTCTTTCTGAAACAGAAGCACTTTGAAATGTTGCCATTTCGGTTAGAATTTTAATTGCTGATTCTATTATAGCTATACCTAAGGCCGCCCCTGTGCCTTCACCAAGGCGCAAGTTTAAATTTAAAATTGGACTTAGACCCATATAATCAAGGATGAATCTATGCCCCTTTTCAACAGAGCAGTGGGAAGCAATCATATAATCTTTTACCCTTGGTTCTAATTGATAGGCTATTAAACCGGCAGCGCCAGAGATAAACCCATCTATTACTACCGGAATTCTTTTGGAGGCAGCTGCTAAAATAACACCCGCCAACCCACCAATCTCAAAACCACCTACCTTTGACAAGACATCTATAGCGTCCTTGGGATTGGGTTTATTTAGACGGAGTGCTTTTTTAATCACCCTTATCTTATTATTAAAGGTTGCATCATCAATACCTGTTCCTCTACCTACCACATTTTCTATAGCTTCTCCTGTAATACTAGCAGCTATGGCACTTGAAGGTGTAGTATTTCCTATCCCCATATCCCCTGTTCCTACAATATCCAAGCCCTTCTTAAATTCGTTCTCAAATACTTCTATCCCTACTTCAATGGCTCTAATCGCCTCTTTCCTTGTCATGGCAGGACCATCGGCTATATTCTTTGTTCCAAAATTGATTTTTTTTCCTTTGAAATTTTTGAATTTTGATTTTTGAATTTTGATTTTATTTGCTACCCCCATATCTACAACCACAACCTTTGCGCCAACATGCCTAGCCAAAACATTTATTCCTGCCCCACCCTTTATGAAATTGTATACCATCTGCGCAGTAACCTCTTGAGGAAAGGCGCTTACACCCTCACGGGCAACACCATGGTCTCCTGCCATAGTAATTATAATTTTATTTTTAAGCGAGGGGGTTTCATTTCTGGTTATCTGGACAATCTGCTTGGCAAGTTCTTCGAGTCTGCCCAAACTCCCTTGAGGCTTGGTAAGATTATCGAGATGCCTTTGAGTCTTCTCTGCTAATGAATAATCAACGTATTCAATTGAACTTAGCGTATTTTTTAACCTTTGCATCTTTTTTAACCTCCGATATTAACAGTCAATACCCTTTCCCTTTATGATCATTGGTATACCTGCCTGTATATATATTACCTTATCTGCACACTTAGCCATAATCTGATTAGCCAATCCAAGTATGTCTCTAAATCTTCTTGCTAGGTAATTATCAGGCACTATACCACTTCCAACGTCATTTGAAACTACTATGGCTTTGTATTTACCCTGAGAGATAAGCTTGGTTATCTTCTTTAAGAAAATCTGAATCTGGTGGTCCCTTAATCCTTCCTCTAAAAGATTTGATATCAATAAACCTAAACAATCAATAACTAATACTTCAAATTTATTATCCAGCGTAGATAAAACAGATACTATATCCTTAGAGCAGTTTATTGTTTTCCAAAAGATTGGTCTTGATTTTTTATGCAGTTTTATTCTTTCTTTCATCTCTTTATCAGGATTGGTGCACGTAGCAATATAGAGTACCTCCT
>VGKN01000143.1 GCA_016867055.1 Candidatus Omnitrophota bacterium | reverse complement strand
TGGAGCATCTGGTTTTATTGGGAAAAATTTTGTTTTAATGGCTCCGAGAGATTGGGAGATAACGGCAACCTTTTTTAAAACTGTAGATTTCCCCAAATTCCTACAACTAAATTTGCTAAATAACGTAAAGCCACACAAGGTTAATCTAATTGATGATGCTGAAGTTAAGGATTTAGCCAAAAAGACAGGAGGTTTATTTGATGCGATTCTATTCTTAGCTGCCAATAGCAATCCTTCCTATTCACTAGATAACCCTCTATTTGATTTGAATTCCAACATCTGCAGTTTAATAAATATACTTGAAAGATTTCGCTGCAAGAGGTTTATATACCTCTCTTCTGGCGCTGTTTATGACGGTTTGCAGGGTTTAGTGTCGCCTGATTCAAATTTATCTCCGACTCTGCCTTATGCGATATCAAAAATGGCTTCTGAGAAATATGTTAAGTTTTATTCCATCCGAAGAAAAACGATCGAAGAATATGTTATTTTAAGATTTTTTGGTGCCTATGGTCCCTACGAGTCCCCTCGTAAGATTTATACCAGACTTATTAATTCTTTTTATTTTAATAATAATGATGAACTTATAATTTACGGAGATGGTAAAAATTACATAGATGCGATGTATGTTGAGGATGCCATTAATGGTATTTTAAAGGTGTTGCTTTCTAAGGAGAAGAATATTACTGTGGATTTTGGATGTGGTGAACCGATTACCTTGAAGGAGCTAGTATTACGTGTGGGAAAATTTTTTGGAAAAGAAATTAAAATCAACTTTAAAGGCGAAGCAGCAGAATATATTACATGGTATATGTCAAAAGACCAGATGAGCAGACGATTTGGTTTCACCCCGCGAATTTCGCTGGAAGAGGGCTTGAGTAAATTTGTTAAATATTTAGATAACAAAAGATTGGAGGAGAGAAAACTTGAAAAGTAGAGCTGTGGTTCTCGGCGCTGGTTCAGCTGGATTAACAGCAGCTTATTATCTAATTAAAGAAGGATATCAGGTAGAAATTGTTGAGAGAGAATCTTTTGTAGGAGGGCTATCGGGAAGTTTTTACTGGGAGAGTTTTATTTTAGATTATGGGCCTCATGCGTTTCATGTAAAAAAGGGGGAGATTTTGAATTTGGTAAAAGAACTATTCAAAGACTCTCCCGAGGATATAATTTATCAAAACCGCAGCGAATTGCTGCTATTAAAGGATAAATATTTCAAATACCCCATACAGTTTTATGAGTTGTTTTTTAAACTTAATCCGTTTTTTTCATTTCATTTGTTATTTGATTTTTTGATGTCCTCATTAATTTATAGATATATTGCTGTACCTGATGATAATTTTGAGTCTTGGTGTATAAAGAGATTTGGGAAATCCCTTTATCAATTGTGTTTTGGTAATTACACAAAGAAGGTTTGGGGAATTCCCCCTTCGCTTATATCTCCTAAATTCGCTGCAAAAAAAATACATAAACTTAATTTGAAAGATATTCTGCACAAATTACTTGGCGGAAAAGGAGAGGAACAGGAAACTTACTGGAAAGATCTTTTGTATCCCAAGAAGGGAATAGGACAACTTTTTGCGAGAATGAAAGAAAAAATTGAGAAAGAGGGGGGTATTTTACATAATAATGCAGTAGCATGCTCTTTGCAGATTAAAGATAACAATGTTGCTCAGGTGATGTATGACCAGGGCGGAGATTTAAAATGCATCCCTTGCGATTTGGTTATTTCTTCAATTCCACTACCAGGACTTATTAAGCTATTGAATCCAAAACCAAGCGATTTCGTTTTTTATATAAATAAACTATTAAGTTTTAAATCATTAATTTTAGTAAATTTAATCTTAGATACCCCAAGAGCCACTAAGGTTCATTGGGTATATTTGGTTGATAAATTTTTTCAGTTCAATAGGTTTACTGAACAGAAAAATATGAGCGAGGATATTGCACCAAAAAATAAAACTGTGCTGACATTTGAAAAAAGTTGTAATTATATGGATGATATTTGGAATAGCTCCGATGAAAGTTTATATAAGTCTGTGCTTGATGAGATTAAGCGCATCAGGCTTATCAATAAATATAATATTGAAAAATACAGAGTAATTCGGATACGCAATGCCTACCCTGTCTACGACCTTGAGTTTTGTAAAAATCTGCGCGTAGTTCTTGATTATCTGTCAAATATTCCAAATTTATATTCAATTGGAAGGCAAGGGCTTTTCTTGCAAAACGACATGTATGATAGTATGGAAATGGGGCGCTTAGCGGTTGATTGTTTAAATCATAAGCAGATGAAAAGCAGCCATTGGTATAATTACATGTTAGAATACTGGGATATCTAGCAAGAGGGCAAAATGAGGGTTGTTTTGATCAAGGCACCATATATGGATATATGGAGTTCGGTTAGAGAGGTTGCGACAGAGATGTTCCCGCTTGGGTTAGGATATTTAGCATCCTATTTGATTAGGAATGGTATAGAGGTTATGCTTTTAGACCCAGACATTGAGGATGTAGATTATGATGGAATTATGCAAAAAATATTAAACTTTAAACCAGATATAGTTGGCATAAGTGCTATGACATCAAATTTTTATGCAGCCTCTCGTTTTGCTAAGGACATTAAAAAAATGTGCAAAGCTGTTGTGTTACTTGGCGGGGCACACGCCTCTGCTGTTCCTGTTGAAATAATAACATTTTTTGACGAATTTGATGCTGTTGTGTTTGGCGAGGGAGAGGAAACGCTTTTAGAGATTTGTCAGAAATATAAAAATGGGAATGTAGATTTTTTAAAAATCAGGGGGGTTTGTTATAAAAAAGATGGTGCTACTGTGAAAAATAGCCCAAGGCCTTTTATTGAGGAGATGGATTCTATACCATACCCTGCTCGTAATCTGGTTGATATAAGGCGCTATAGGTCGCCCAACTATCTGGAATTTGGAAAAGTGAATGCTACCATGATAACAAGTAGGGGTTGTCCAAATCAGTGCACATTTTGTTCTGCCCATCTTTCAACCGGTTATAAATATCGCACGCATAGCCTCAATTATGTGCTTGACGAAATAGAGCTTTTAATAAACAGATATAAGGTAGAATTTATAATGTTCTGGGATGATACCTTTACTATTAAAAAAGAGAGAGTTATAAAATTGTGCGAAGGCATACTGACAAGGAATTTAAGATTTAACTGGTTTTGTCTTGCTAGGGTGAACACCATTGACGAGGAAGTGCTTTCTATTATGAAAAGAGCAGGGCTTAAGGTAGTAAACTGTGGGGTTGAATCTGGAAACCAAGAGATACTTAATAACATTAGAAAGGGCACGTCCCTTGAACAGATTAGAAGAGCATATAAAATGGCTAAGAAAACGAAATTAAAAACCCTGGCTTCATTTATGTTTGGTTTACCTGGCGAGACTAAAGAAACAATTCAAAATACAATTAATTTTGCCATTGAACTTGACCCCGATATGGCATTCTTCTTTATTTTAACCCCTTTTCCTGGCTCAGCGATTTATAACGAATATAAAGATAGGTTATTCAAGGTTTCCGAAAATTGGTCAGATTTTAAATATGTCTTAACCGATGGCACAATTGCCCTCGATTCAAAGGATTTCACAAAAGATGAATTAAAGGGTTATCTAATAGAGGCGAATAGAAGATTTTTTATGAGGGCAAAATTTCTCATCAAACAATTTTTAAAGATTCGTTCTTTTGAGGAGTTAAGAGCAAATTTAACAGGTGCCATCGCATTGTTCAAACAAATGCTTTTTATCAAAAATAAGTGATCGAAAAGATTAGATATAAATATATAAGATTTCTCATAAATAGCATTCTGATGTTGCCAATTTCTGTGATTATCACTTTATTCTTTCAGAGTAGCGAAATCTTAAGAGATAAATCTTTTGTTTTTCTTCAAAATATGTTCTGCCATTATCTATTGTTTACTATTTTAGGTCTTAGTATATGGGTTTTCATCTGGACACGTTTTTTATTTTTCTTGGGAACCAATTCCAACAATGAATATCATATAGCAATTAGAAATGAAGTACTATCACTTTATATCTTTTCTATTCTGGGAATACATCCTATTCTCAAAACTTTGCTCCCCTGTGGTTATCATACTTCAACAGTTTTATATTATATGGGCTTGATACTCGTAACCATTTCTTTTTCGCTTTTTATTGCGAGTAAATTTAGAAAGGTCCCATTGGGTACTCAGGCATTTGAAATAAGAATTTGTGGGTTCGCAAGAGAAATAGAAATTAATTCAAAAATTTTGAATTATCTACCGCCTGTTTTGATGTTGTTTTTTCTTTTGTTTTTTTCCTACCTTAATTCTTTTCTAATTATGAAATCCCAAAATGTAAGTCATGCATTAGTAAACATTTTTAATGCTATCATGAAAGGCGATTTTTTATACACTGTAAATGACCTTAATAGACAATTAAATATATTTGGGTATTACCTAGCTCCTATATGGTTAATTATTGCACCAATTTCATATCTGTTTAATCATAATCTATTTATGTTATTTCTAATTCAGGGGGTAGTTATCCTATTAGGGGCGATACCTATTCTGAAATTCGCTAAAGAGAGACTGGGGGGTAACATTTACGCTGTTACATTCCTGCTTAGTTATCTTTTTTCCTTTTATATACAGACGGCTCATCTTTGGAGTGTTGAGGTAAGAACAATGTCAACCACTGTGATGAGTTGGGCGTTATACTACCTATTTACTGGAAATAATAAAAGATTCCTTTCTTTTATTATTTTATTTTTACTTTGCGGGACATCGGGTGCTGTTGCAGTGGCAGGAATC
>VGKN01000142.1 GCA_016867055.1 Candidatus Omnitrophota bacterium | reverse complement strand
ATTTTGAAGAAACCACAACCTTTTTAAGAAATTGCATATTCTCAAGACCCTTTCCAGTACCTAATGCAACAGCAGTGATTGGGTCCTCAGCAATATGAACAGGAAGCCCGGTTTCTTCAGAGATAAGCTTATCTATACCTTTCAGTAATGAACCACCGCCTGCTAATATAATACCCCTCTCTATCAAATCTGCAGAAAGTTCAGGCGGTATCCTCTCAAGTGTTATTCTTATGGCTTCCAGTATTGACGCTATCGGCTCAGAAAGTGCCTCTCTTATCTCCTCAGATGAAACTGTTATCATCTTTGGAAGCCCTGCGACTAAGTCTCTTCCCTTTACCTCCATTGTAAGCTCTTCATCTAAAGGATAGGCAGAGCCTATTTTTATTTTTATCTCCTCAGCCATGCGTTCACCAATCATAAGATTATAGGTCTTCTTAAGATATTGTATTATTGCATCATCCATCTCATCCCCGGCAATGCGTACGCTTTTAGAAAACACAATGTCTGCCAGCGATATCACAGCCACCTCAGTAGTTCCACCGCCAATGTCTACAATCATATTTCCGGCAGGTTCCTGTATTGGAAGCCCCACTCCTATCGCAGCTGCCTTCGGTTCCTCAACGAGATATACCTCTCTTGCTCCCGCATGCATAGCAGAATCCCTCACCGCACGCTTCTCCACCTCTGTTATGCCTGAGGGTATGGCTATAACCATCCTGGGCTTGACCAGGTATTTCCTCTGGTGAACCTTCTTTATAAAATAACGAAGCATATTCTCGGTTATCTCAAAATCTGCTATCACACCATCCTTCATAGGCCTTATTGCAAGTATACTTCCGGGGGTCCTACCTAACATCCTCTTTGCCTCTTCGCCAACTGCAAGCACCTGGTTTATCCCCTTCCGTATTGCCACTACCGAGGGTTCACATAGAACTATACCGTGGCCTTTTACGTACACAAGGGTTGTGGCTGTGCCAAGGTCAATCCCCATATCAAAGGAAAAAAGCCCAAGAATCTGATTATACAAATTTTTTATAAATTCTATAAACCTCCTCATAATCTCCCCCTTTAATGAGTACCACTTCTTGCTTACGCAAGAAAACAGACGGATGAATTAAACCCTCTTCGCTTTGCACCTTAGAAAGAAATTGCTAAAGTAATTTCTAAAGACAATGTAAAACCGCCGGGTCAAATTCAAACCTACCGCTAGCTCTTTCTTACCTCGTAGCATCTCCTCATAATAGGGAAAGGGGCTGGACAGCGTCTTTATTGACTTTATCTAAAGAGATGCTCTGTTGACAAGAAGGCACACGGATAAATAGCGTATAAATTATAACAAAACCTATTTTGTTATGTCAATCTTTTTATCTGATTAACTTTTTTAAAGTTATAAAAAAATCTGGAAAGGATTTTGTTACACATTCAATACCTAAAATTCTCGTTTTTCCTTTGGCAAGCAAGCCGGCTACAGCCATAGACATAGCAGTTCTATGGTCATTAAAACTTAGAACTGTCGAGCCCCTAAGTTGGGATACGCCCTCAATATAGATATCATCACCCTCTGAAAAAATCTTGGCACCAAGTTTCTTTAGATTATATACCATTGAATTTATCCTGTCGGTCTCCTTTACCCTAAGTTCAGAGGCTCCTTTTATAGTAGTTCTGCCTTCGCTTAAAGAAGCAGCAACCATAAGAACTGGAAGTTCATCAATGCATAATGGGATCTCGTGCCTTTTTAGTGTGGTTCCCTTAAGCGGTGAATACCTAACTATTATTTTGGCTATTGGCTCCTGGTTTGTTATCCTCGCCTTGCTAATAGTAATATTAGCTCCCATTCTTTTTAACACCTCTATAAAACCAACCCTTGTGGGATTTATGCCGACATCCTCAATAACAAGCTCTGAGCCTTTTAAAAGAGTTGAAGCCACTATAAAAAACGAAGCGCTTGAGATATCGCCTGGAATTTCTATAATAGAGGCCTTTAAATCTGCTATACCCCTAACCGAACATAGAAAGGTTTTTTTTTCAACCTTAGCCCCGAAGCAAATAAGCATTCGCTCTGTATGGTCTCTGCTTTTAAAGTTTTCTTTTACTGTTGTTTTACCCTTGGCATAAAGTCCTGCAAGTAGTATCGCAGACTTTACCTGAGCACTCGGAATTGGTAACTTATATGTTATCGGTTTTAACTTACTGCCTTCAATTTCCAAGGGAGCAAAATTTGAATGATTCCTTCCTTTAATCCTTGCTCCCATAAGGGTAAGCGGTTTTATAACTCTCGCCATCGGCCTTTTTGAAAGCCCTCTATCTGCAGAGAGTATACTCTTGAAATTCTGCCCTGCCAATATACCCAAAAGAAGCCGCATAGAGGTTCCGGAATTCCCGAGAAATATCTTTTTACTTGGCTTCCTAAGGCCGAATAGCCCATTTCCATAAACGTATGTGTAACCATTTTTCCGCACTATCTTAATGCCCATTTCTTTAAATGTCCGTATAGTATAATTACAATCATCACATTCAAGACAATTTTTTATATCGGTTCTTCCCTGGGATATGGCACCGAGCATGATAGCCCTGTGGGATATGGACTTATCGCTGGGTAATTTTAAAGAACCACTTATAAATTTTTTTTGTTCAATTATTATTTCTTCCATAGTATAGATAAAAAATAGGGTAGTTTACCAAACTACCCTATAATTAATTAACCTAAGGTTAAACTAAATTGGTTTAACTATGTCATTTTCTTTAAGGGCGCCTTTTGTCTCTGGCAGGATGCTTGCACCTGACATAGCAGGATAAACCTTATCAACCTGAACCCTTCCTATCTGCTTGTTGTCCCTATATATCTCTAAAACAGTTCCAACCTTCATCCCATCCTTCTCGCCAATGTTAACCACCACAAAACCAAACTCCTTGTTTACAACCAAGATTTTTCCTTCTATATCTTTGGGCGTAACTACTATCTTTTCTAACTCTGCCCGTTGTTTAACCAACATCTCGCTAACCTTTGCCTCAAGGGCATCCTTTGCCCTTTTAAGCTGTTCGAGTTGCAATTTGATTGAGTCATAGTTCTTCTTTACATTGCCGAGCTCATCGCTTAGTTTTGCCTTTTCAGTTGTAAGAACTAATTTTGAGCGCTTTTCGCTGTCAAGCTGAGTGCGCAAGCCGCCCATCTCTGTCTCCGCCTTATTCAATTTACCCAAGGCATCTTCCTTGGCCCGTTTTTCATCTGTAAGTTCCTTTGAGATATCCTGGATTTTTATCTCAAGGTCCTTGAGCTGAGTTTCAAGGCTTACCTTTACCTTTATCGTTTCCTCCAAGTCCTTCTCAACTGTCTCTTTTGCCTGAATAGTCTGGGCTAATTGTTTTTCAACAGATTCTCTTTTTGATCTTTCCGCATTTAAAAATATATATAGAACTGCGGTTGTTATAAAAAAAATTGCCGTCATAACAGTCAAAATTATTGTTCTCGATTTTGGAATTTCTGTCGCCATATATTGACCTCCTAGTTAAAAAATATAATTTTTAAAACTATATCAAATAAAGAAACAAAAGTCAATTATATTTATCTTAAAAATATAAAACAATTAAGTGGAAGTGCAACTTTTTAAAATCAACGAAAATATCCTATCCTTAGACACAATCTTAGATACTCTTTCTCTTCTCTGCTTTATTTCAACCCTTCCCTTTTTTAAGGCATCCTTGTTAACTGTAATCCTAATGGGTGCTCCAATAAGGTCTGCGTCCTTGAATTTTATTCCAGCGCTTATCTGCCTATCATCCAACAAGGAGTCTAACTTATTGTCTCTCAATCTATCATCTAAGCCTGAGGCAAATTTCATAGAAATCTTATCCTTTGGGTCAAGCACAATCGTATATACTAAAACAGGGGCTAAGGACATAGGCCAGACAATACCCTCTTTATCATTACTCTGTTCTATTATAGCTGCTATTATCCTGTTTATGCCTATGCCATAACAACCCATCACCATCGGCTTTGTCTTTCCATCTGCATCCAGAAATACAGCACCAAGCCTGTTAGAATATTTAATCCCCAACTTAAACACATGCCCCACCTCTATGGCATGTTTAAGTGTTATGCTCGCCTTACACTTAGGGCAGGTATCGCTTTCAGTTATAAATCTTATATCTGAAAATGTATCTACACTAAAGTCTCTTGTTATATTGACATTTATTAAATGCCTATCTGTCTTATTTGCACCAGCTATAAAATTCCTCATATCTCTAACAGAAAAATCTGCTATAATCTTTGCGTTCTTTAGCCCCACTGGCCCGCTAAATCCCAGAGGTGCACCTGTAAGGTCTTCAATTTCTTTATCAGTTGCAAGCTTAAGATGTAAGCTGCCTATCGCCCTTGAAAGCTTGAGCTCATTTATCTGAAAATCCCCCCTCACCAATGCCGCAACAAAACCGTCTTCACTTCTGTATATTATCGTTTTTAGCATCCCTTTAGACTCTACATTAAGTAATTTTGATAATTTTTCAATCGTCTTAATATTGGGGGTATCAATTTCCTTTAAGGGAAGAAGAGATTCTTTGTCATTTTTTTTGTTTGTTTGTTTATCAGCGCATTCTGCCTTGTCCAGGCTTGATGCCCATAAGCAGCCGCTACATTTTACAATCATATCCTCTCCACTTTCAGCCAATACCATAAATTCATGCGATACATCTCCTCCCATAATTCCAGGGTCTGCCTCAACAATTACATATTTAAGCCCACATCTATCAAATATCCTGCAATATGTATCAAACATCTTTTTATAACTTATCTGAAGCGACTCTACATCTCTATC